>CAZRMH010000113.1:0-20445 GCA_964600935.1 uncultured Candidatus Obscuribacterales bacterium | reverse complement strand
CACTACGTCGAAGAAGGAATAAAAATTCGCGGCGAGTGGTTTCCGCTTTTGAAGTTGCCCTGGGTAGAGGGCGATACGCTTGATCGATATATTCTGAAAAATTACAAAAACACCGAAGTAATGAAAAAATTGCTCAGTGACTTTCACCAGATGATGGCCGATCTCGAACGAGCACAAATAGGTCATGGAGACCTCCAACACGGCAACATAATCGTGACGACAGAAGGTCTTCGACTGGTGGATTATGACGCGCTCTTCGTTCCAGCGCTTGCCGGAAAGAACAGTTTGGAACTCGGTCATCCGAACTATCAGCATCCTGAGCGCACCGCCAGCCACTATGACAAAGATGTGGATAACTTCTCCGCCTGGTTAATTCACACAGCGCTCCTCGCCATTGCAATCGATAGCGCGCTGTACGAGAAGTATTGCGATGGTGATGACAGCCTGCTCTTCCGACGCACAGATCTCGCCGCCCCGGAGAAATCTGAGCTCTTCAATGAGTTGATTTCACATCCGTCAGAGCACATCAGTGAAGCAGCAAGGCTAATAAAACGAATGCTCTGGGCAGCACCCGATCAGATTCCAATTCTCGATGCACAGCCTGAAGAAATCGCACGCTTACCAAACCTTGAAGCGGAAAGACACACGCCAGGTGAATCATCAGAGCCGCTCACGGAAGAACAAGTCGCAGCAATGATTGAGCGTTACCGTGAGAATCTCCCAAACAACGATTTTAGCTTCATCGACAGCGATGCTGCGATGGTGCAAACCACACTTAAGAGACCTCGCCCACCTTCAGCGCTGGAAAAACTACCTCACCTAATGGCCGATAGTTGGGAGAAAGCATGTCTATGGTTTTCAATCTACTCCTGGGTCGACCAGCGGATGAAAAAAGCGAAATCGCTTCTCCAGCGCGGACATACCGAAGATGCTCGCAAAATCTACCTCAAAGTTTATAAGGTACTTACCGAGTCGAACAACACTCAACTCGACGATTACTTTAGCTGTTTACTTCGCCTGGGTTGTTGCTACAAAGTTTCAGACACACCTGCACTGGCATCTAACTATTTCCTTCTCGCTTTGCAAAATGTGCGGAACAAACCGAAAATCTTAGCTGCTATTTACCTGGCACAAAGCCGCTTCCATTCAGGCGATGAAGCTGGTGCAACAAAACTGCTGATGGAGAATGTCGAGGTCGCAAGATACTTACCTGAGAATATTCAAGACGAAATCCACTTCCATTGGCTCGATCGCAATGAACTCTACAAGATGATGATCAATTTTACGAACGAGGCTCTGCGTCTTGAAAAGCCAGAGTTGGTAGAGGCCGGCGCATTAAGCACATGGCTAGTTCTTCATCGTTTGGTAAACACTCGAAGTGTCGAACTAACCTACGACCTTATACAGCCAATCGTACAAGCGCTCGCAACGCTGGAAGGTAACCCGCAGATCGATGATGTTTTTCGACAAATCGCGGATTTTTCTAGAAACAGCTCATGCGCATCTAGAACATCGATTGATTTTCTCTGCGCTGCACTGCGCTCCCTGCAATACACGACTGAGCTAGAGCCCGATTTTCTAGTGGAAGCAACCGACTGGATAATCAAAAGCAATATTAGCGGCAAGGAAGATCTACAACTCCTTAGCTCGAATCTCCTCGCCACTACGACGCCGGAGCGAGCACGCGACCTCATGATGCAGTTATGCCATGCAAATCTGAAAAATTCAAATATAGACACTGCATTTGATACCATAAAAATTGCCTGCCAGCTAACGGCAGAATATGATTTAGAAGTGACCGAAAGTATGAGCAATGGCTTAGAAATTGCGTTTCTCTCTACTGAACTAATTACTCAAGACTTTCGGCTTTTCAAAAAACTAATCATCCGACTAGCGCACGACAATCAGTATAGAGTGTTGAAAAATATAACCAGCGAATTGATCAACGCCCGCAAGACGGAAGAGCTAGCGCAAATGTTGACTGTAATCAGATATGGTTGCCCTGATGCGTTCTATCAAAAGGCGTGCGAATGGATGGAGTTCTCCGAAACCGAGACGGAGACTGTCAGCGAGCTGCTCAAGAGCGATGTAGGGAGATTGGCTAGATCGCTCGACAGAATTATTTGACCTTCGCTGTTTCTTAATTCTGATATGCCGTATTTCTAATTCTCACGAGATTTAGTTTGCACTTGCCCTAGCCGAAACGCCGGAAAAATTTGCGCTGACCGAACGCGTTGGTTCAGAACAGGGAATATAGAAATATCTGATCAAAAAGGATCGCTTCATGAGTATATGTGTCGTCACAGACCCTGAAACCAATGAATTCATCATGCTTAAACCAGGTGACGTCTTACACATCGGACGGCGCGAAGTCGAGGGCGGACGCAATCTGATCTTCAAACAATCCGATGTCAGCGGTAATCATGCACAGATCAAATGGGTCGACACTCATTGGGCGATCGAAGACCTGGACAGTGTGAACTGCACGACAGTGAACGGCTGCGCGTTAAAACCAAACGAAAATAAGAGATTGTTTTTCAACAATTACGTCAACATCGCCAAGCATCCGTTGTGGATATCCACCTCGGATTTCGACGATCCCTCCCCCGAAAACGATCAGCTCCGGCAGCAAGATTTGACAGGAATCACGGTCAGCGAAACCGTATTTGTAAAACAGGCTTTGCGACGACGAGCCAACGGAGTGCGCCTCGACGAAAATGATATTTCAAAAAATCCAGAATATATGTTTCTGCTCGTGCAACTCTCAACGACGGTGAGACAAGACTTTGGGAATGTCTACAAGAGCGCTGAATGGGGTCATATAGCAGGCTGGAATTCTCGTAGTAATTATCAATATGAAGACGAAAACTTTAAAGCATGCGCGGCGCAAGCGTGCAAAACAGCACTGAAGCTCCAGTCTCTGATTGAAGACTTCAATCAGACTTTTCAAATGGATGCATTGCTCAGCACAATCACGATGTCGACAAAGCCAGTTGCAGTCAACATTACAGCCCCCTATGTACTCCTGGACAATGCGGACGTGTTGACATTCGATGCGCCAATATCCGAAGGAACAAACGGTCACGTAATAGTTGCCGATCAGCTAACATCGCGCATTGCCAGCGAATTTGCGCACTTCGAACCCATCGAGCAGACCGCCAATTCAGAAAACGAACTGCACGATTTGTTTCGCCTCGTTTCACTAATCAGACTCACACTACCGACAAGCTGATACGAAAAATTAACATCGCGCGAACAAATTTTCAATCGATACTCTCGGTATCAGACGTAGCAATTGCTCGCCAGGCAATGATTTCAGCTCAGGGTCCGCACTTTTGCAAAATTGAGCGCGCATAACATTGGGAAAGTAGGATGGTTCGAAATACCAAAACGAGAGCGAACAATGAAAGTCAAAATGATTCTGTCCGCATTGACTGAAGCCAAAAGTCCTTTCTTTCGTCCGATCAAGTATTCTCTTTTTCCACCATTGGGACTTTCGACACTGGCAGCGTATCTATCCCCAGACGATGAAATCACGCTTGTCGACGAACACGTAGAAGAGCTAACACTGGACGATGAGCCAGATCTTGTAGTTATCCAGGCCTACATAACTTCCGCATATCGCTCATATCAAATTGCCGATCACTATCGCAAAAAAGGTTGCTACGTTGTGATGGGTGGACTGCACGTAACATCGTTGCCAGAAGAAGCCGCACAACATGCTGACACAATAATTTTAGGTCCAGCTGGTGATGCATGGACCCGCTTTCTATCAGACTTTCGAGCGAACTGCCCGGAGAAACAGTATGTCGCAACGAAACGAACTCTGGAAGGCAAACCACCAATTCGACGCGATTTGATCAAGCGAGAAAGATATCTCTGCCCTAACTCGATTGTGGTATCACGTGGCTGTCCACACACTTGTGATTTTTGCTACAAAGAAGCGTTTTACACCGGTGGCAGATCTTTCTATACACAGCAAGTAGACGAGGCTCTGGCAGAAATCGATCGATTGCCTGGAAAACATGTTTACTTTCTCGACGATCATCTCTTAGGAAACGAGCGATTTGCAAATGCGTTGTTCGACGGCATGGTTGGAATGGGAAAGGTTTTTCAGGGCGCATCAACTGTGCAAGCAATTTTGCGACCCGGATTATTCGAGAAGGCCGCTAAGGCAGGCATGAGAAGCGTGTTTGTAGGTTTTGAAACGCTTGATTCCAAAAACCTGGCTGAACATGACAAGTATCAAAATCTCAATCGCGATTATGCTGCTGCAATTAAACGCGTCCACGATAATGGTGTCATGGTTAATGGCAGTTTCGTTTTCGGAATGGACAATGATGACGAGACAGTTTTCCAAAGAACCGTTGATTGGGCGGTTCAGCACAGCATTGAAACAGCGACGTTTCACATCATGACACCATATCCAAGTACTGAATTGTATAAACGCATGATTGCGGAAGGCCGAATGTTGCATAGCAATTGGGATTTGTATGACACCAGGCATGTGGTTTATCAACCCACGAAGCTAACGGCGGAACAACTGGAACGCGGCTATTGGAGAGCATACAAAGAGTTTTATTCATGGAGCAATATGTTCAAAAGCTCGAGTGTGAAGACAGATTTGCACGCTCAACTTCGACACTTGTCCTACGCAGCTGGTTGGAAAAAATTTGAACCGGTATGGGATTTCTTGATTAGAACTCGACAAGTGACTCGAATGCTACCCATGCTGGAGGCTGTTCTTGCAGCATACGGCAGATTCGAATCCAAGCTAGAACCGGCAAAGAGGCATCTAGAGCGCCCGATGGCAACACCAATTGCACCATCAATTGAATTTCGTAGTGAAACATCAGGAGAGGTATCTGGTGGTTCGGAAGACATAGCAGAACAACCGCTTGCATCGCCAGGATTGCTGCAGGTAGATCCAGCAGCATAAGGATGGGTAGAGTAGCGGTTTAACTGTTGCTAGCACCAGCATCGCTTACAGGTTCATTCTTATTCGGTTCATTGCTTACACGTTCTCCACTTAAGCTGCCACCATAGGCGATATCAAAGGCTAGATGTTAAGCCAAGCTGTATAATTGGTAGAACATAAGAGAACGCGTTTAGCAGGTAGTTCCATGATCGAGGGAATTCAGAAACACAGCATTCTCCAAAGGGTTAGCCTTTTGGCTCTCGCGCTTGCGGTCTGCTGCCAACCAGCCCTATCACAAAACCAGGACAATTCGAACACGCAACAACGCAAACCTCTACAGGGCGGAGTGGATCTAAATGCCATTCAGGGCGATGTTCAAGATAACGTACTAAACGGTGGTGCCCAGGACACTCTTCTTCAGGGTGGTGCTGGCGATAGCGATTGGAATGGTCAGTTGAACGGACAGCAAGGTTCCATGGACCAATCTCAGCCTTTGCAGGGTGGCGCATCCGATAATGGGATGTCGCTTAGCGGCTCCGCTTCCGACGATCCGGATGGTGCGAGTCAGGAACTTTCAATCGAATGGGATCGATGGCGTAACACGCTTATGCAGACGATTCAGGCAGGTGCTCTCGCGAACATCAACGTGCACAATGACGTTCACTTCGTTTGGGCTCCTCGCACCCAGATGATGCAAAGCCGCTACCCTAACGGCACTTCGGCATGGTATGCAATCAACGTTTTGCCGAATCGCAAAATTGTGAACATCAGACTCACGCAAAATTCGCGATACCCAAGCTTTGACCAAGCAGTTCTTCAAGCGATTGATAGGTTACAGGGCAACAAAATCCTGCAGTACCCGAGAGGATCCAAACGTCGAACTGTCGCACAGGAAGGCAACATCAGCACGTCACCACAAAGCAGTTTTCAAAACTACGATTTCGGCGACGTTGAAAAACAACGCTATTAAACGACAAATCCCTCGCCTGCCAGGGCAGCTTCAGACAGCCACATAAATGCAAAATCAACTGGACTAAGGAAATTGTTCAGTGCGGCAAATCGTGAGTGGTGCCTAGTTGCCATCCGGATTCTTTGTAGAGAGCCTTTTGTCAGGACCTGCTTTGCAAACCCTTACCAGCAAAGACTCAATAGCTTCGAACTCGAGCGTGCCATTCGCATTGCCATCAGCGCTATCAAGACGCTGTAAAACGTTCGTCGCTTCTTCAGCGCTACCAGTTTTATAAATTTGTTTTGTCGCAGCAATCGCTGCAGCCAACTCTTCACTAGGCACATTGAGGTTTAACGAGTCATTCGGATTCTGGGTACGAGAGTCATTCGAGAACAACGCACCAGTGAGTTCCAGACCTGGTATCCCGCCACGTTCAACTTGAATGCCTTCGTGAGGAGCCAAGCCGTTAATCTCATTCTCCCTCGGTACTGCGATTCCATCCGTAGGGTTGCCGGTCGCCTCACCAACCAAACTGGAGAAGCGAAGCAATTCGCGGATGTGTTCGCTGCGAACGTACTCAGGCGAAGCAGAAACCGTAGTGTAATCCGGTCGAATATTCTGCTCCTTCATCTTTTGAACGAATTCTCCGAATCCTTCATCACCTTGATAATTCACCTGGGCACTGTATGAGGTATCATAGCCACGATTATCAAAGAAGTCTAAGTCTATCGAAACCGCGGTGCGCTGCCCTTCGAAATCAGGCAGATCGTCTAGCGTTCGTTTGTGCAGATTGACCATTCGATATTTCGGATCGTCTTCGGAATATCCCTCAGGACGTGTACCACTTAGCGCGGCAGTCTCAGTATTGAAGTACAGAGTGGAATCTGGCTGTGTATGAACGAAAACATGATCCCCTAATGATGGGTCCGACACCCCGGGCTGATCGAAATACTTATCTTTCAAATCCGGATTGTCTTTAAAATCCTGTGGAAGCACCCAATAGACATCCTTGATGTTCGGATTCTCTCTGAGCACTCCATTGACCCACTGCGCAATGTTTTCATCGTTTTTCGCAACTGGTCCAAGCCACATGTCTGAGTGGCTATCGAAGTTCAGTAAAGTTGTCGGAACATCAGGCTTCTCCTGGATCGCTGCGGTTGCCGATGCTAATTGCGCCTCATCTACGCGATGCGAATGACCGTCCGCATCACGGTGGCCGTGAACGTCGTCAGGTTTCGCCTTGCCATCTTCATCCATCAACTGCGTAATTGTTTTGTCGCCAGGTGTGGAGAGAACTTGATTGTGGTTTCGCATAACATCGAAGTATTTTGAGTTACCAAACACTTCTTTCATGGCTTCGAAATAACTGGGTTTCTCAACGAACCTCGCGTCCTCTGTGGTTTCGGCGCGGTCGTTCATAAACCCGCTCCGATGACCGTAGAGACCTGGACGAGTATCGCCAACTTCTAATGATTCAGGATCGGTGGGTTGGTCCTCAGGTATCCCGCCGCCCTCATTTTCTTGTTTGAACAAAATTTTCGAGAGATCGAGTTGGTCGCCCGTCCCGGCGAGCTCCAACAGAGGCTTGCCAGATGGACGCTCAGATTTGAGCTCGGCTATCACATCAAAGCAGGATTCCTTTGACGGTTGCACGCTGCTCTGATCAGCTTTGTCCGTGTAAACTGGAGCCGGTGCCGCATCCGTATCCGGACCTTCATTTATTGGAGTCGCGCCCATAGACGTACCTGCTTTTTCCCTCATTTCATATGCCCAACCGTGGGTCATTCGAACCGCCGGACTAAAAACCCTGAAGTCCGGGCACAAAGAGATAGACCAACGAGGGCACGACAATGGCGGAAAGTAAATTAGAGAACGCTCCTGTGGCGGAAAAGGGCTCGACCGACTCGGTCGGTGGATTGGCTGATGCTCAGTTGTCTGACATCAAGGCCACCGGCTCAAGCACGGCGGATACGTCTACGGAATCCTTTGGTAAAAGTTCGGATTTCTCGTTTAGTAATGAACAAGGCGACACCTTCCAAACAGACAAAAATGGGCAGGTGACGAACTTCACTTACAACGAAGATAATGGTGGTCAATCATTCTCAGATATTAAGCGTGATGAAGATGGCAATGTCACTGAATTCAAAACTTCAGACGGCAATGTTTGGACAAAGCAGCCCGGCGATCCAACCAGCCCATTCGAGGCCGAACGAAACGGTGACGGATGGATGTACAAGAACGAAGAAACTGGCGAAGAGCCTCGCAGTCCGGTCGATCTTGGTGAAGTAAAAATCGACCAAAACGGTGTGACAGCATCCGGACGAAACGCTGACTATCTCGCTCTGCCCGAAGAGTAGCGAGAGGTCAGGTTACGAGAGTTATAAACGCGCACCGTGGTATCAATCATGGTGCCTTTTGCTAAATGAAGGTGTTGCACTTTAGAAACGGTGCCAAGTGATCAAGACTATAAAAAAAATGATGCCTTTTGTAGTACCGGCTTTAGTCGGAAATTATACGTCCGAGTGACAATTCTTTGTATCTGAACGACCGATTCACGGGTTTTTCCCAGCTAAGACCGCAGCAGCATCGGCGTCTCGATTTGCTTTCTTGAGAACATTCGAGTAGAACCGACGAATCGACGCTTCATCGTTCGCATTGGTTTTCTTATCGAACAGCGCCAATGCTTTTTTGTAGAAACCACAAGCCTCATCGACTTTACCATTCATGTTCAAAATCGCTGCGTGATTTGCGTAAGCCAGTGACAGATTAGTTTTAGCAAGATCATATTCCGGAAACAACTTTCTGCAATTCTCTAGAATCTCAATTGCAGCAAGATAATTTCGTTTGTCCGCAGGAAGAGCAGTTTGCCTTTGCAGTTCCCTCGTGCCTTCGTTGTATAGGTCAATCGGAGAGCCACCCGCTTTCACCTCGGGTTGGTACAAACGAACCAAAGTTGCAATATCTCTTTCCGAAACATCTTTCAAATAATAGTCAAAAGTCATGGTGGCATACATGATGTCTTTCGAGTTGATACTATGTCCACCCAGACCGATCGCATGTCCGAATTCATGTAAGCCGACCCAGTAGATAAGCGGGTCTCCAAGCGGCAAAGCTTCATTAGTTTTCGAGGTCAAAACTGTGATACTCGCGCTCTTGATTCCACTGGTGCCAAGTTGGAGTTGACAATCTCCCTGCTCACCTTGCTTGGCAATTTTCTTTTCGTCGCTGGTGAAACGCACGACAATGTCCGCATTGGTCGGCTGATCGACAACCACAAATGAAACTGTGTTATTTGATTTTGTTTGCCATGTGTTCATCGCTCTTTCGATCTGCGTTGAAAAACTGTCTTGATAATTGTCGGCAGCAGTTCCCTTCGCGATGAATACTTTTAATGGAAACCGGCTTTGGTCCCACTTTCGAACGGTGTTACGTGTGGCAGCAGAGAAATAGTCCTTGCCATCGACGGTATCATCGGCGGAATTCGTATTTTTGGTCTCTTTCAACAACTTCAACAGCGCACGCACACGAGTCACATGAGCGTCCTTAGGAAAGCGTTTCAAATACTCTTCAAACGTTTCGATTGCTTTGGGAATTTGTCCTGTGCATTGATAAACACCAGCGAGATTGACCCAGGCAATTGGAATGTTGGAATCGATTCTAATCGCTTCAGAAAGCGTGGACAGAGCCTCGTCATAATGCCCCGATCGCTCCAGAGCATAGCCCAGGTTAACGAGCGCAAGCGGAGAGTCTTTAGCTATCTCGCGAGCTTCTCGAAACTTGGCGATTGCCTCCTCAGGTTTATTCTCCTGAAGCAACTTACGCCCAGCATCCAGCAAAGCATTAGCCTTCGCGGCCTCTTCGAGATTCAGAAGCGCTAGAGAAGGCTGAGCAACTACGGACAGGCAAACCACCAGCGCCGTGGCAAGAATTGCGAGTTTAGCTTTCCAAGAAATTTTCGGTTTAAGATCGTCTTCCATTTTGATAGTTCGCAGACTAGTTGCTGACTGAGTTCAGAGGGTTATCTTGGTCGTGCGGAAACAGACACCGCCATCTCCATGTGCACAGTCCAGGGATTGGTTAAACGCTGAGTTGGTCGAGCGCCGGTCAGATCTACAAGTGTAATCTGAAAGGTCTCAACGCTTAAACAGTTTACCCAAGGGCAACTGTTTAAGCGTGATAGGACTTTAGACTCAGTACTATTGCCCCGAAACAAAATATCTTGATCAACCGGTTAACTCAGTTCGAGTTTTTCAGTCCGGTTTCCAAACTTGTCTTTCAGCAAAGCAACGACAACAGAAAAAAGCAGCGCAGCAACTCCAGCGGCCAAACCAGCGATCAGAAAACCCTGAAAACCGCTGTAGTATAGATTCGCGTGAGCCTCATCGTAGCGAAGGCAAATGATCAAAAGAAATCCAGCAAAACTTCCACCGGCAAATGCCACCACCCACGATATCGCGTACAACGCAGAATGGCGCCGAATGTGAGCATTCAGATTGAGGTTTTTGATAATCGGACCAAAGCCGAGAAACGAAAAAATACAAACCCCCGCGAACAGCGCGGTGAACAGTCCGAAACCGAGACCAAAAATCAACAGCGCATTAGTAATGCCTAAACCCAAAATAAAATCTGGAATCACACACTGAGCACTAACTGGATAGTTTTGCCACATAACCAAGTTAAACAAAATTGGTATGAGAAAAAACGCTGCTGTGACTCGCGGATGATGTTGTAGGTGCTGCATTGCTGAACGAACCCTATGGCTAGAGAATACGGCGGCTACCTCAATCTATTTGCCCAGATAAGCGCTATCGACATCGCCAAGCTGTAACATTTTGGCTAACCAGGCCTCAAAAACGGACGAATGACAATGGCGAGGCAACGAAAAAGCAAGACGGCAGAAGAAAAACAACGACGCCAATGCGTGCTGACATATGTTCAGTTAGATCAGTAGGCAGGGTGCGTAGAGCAACACACAGACAAAGACTTAGTACTGAGAATTTGATCAGATTTCGACGAGAGATTATCTCCGATAAAAATTCAGGATTTTTTCAGGAGGCAAAACTTATGCTGTCCTCATCATCCGCTGCAGGAAGTTTCTAAATGAGCGACAAAAATAATAAAGCATCTGTAAAACCCGAGCTGATGGCAAAGTACCAGGAATCGGGGGAGGGAATCGCCACACTCGCCGAGAATGGACATCTGACTGAGGTGATGAAGGAGTTAAATAACCTCCGCGACGCCTGGTGGGGCAAGGGTGGGAACAGCGATTACGAAGCGCTAATTAAAAATATCGAGAACTCAAACAAACAGCACATCGGCGACGTCGAAAAGTCGAATCAGCAACCCTGGTACAAGAAATTGGACTCTGATCACAAATTCGGTTTTGGCGACAAGGCCGCGCTGCCGACTCTGATTTTTACGGACACTGACAAAAACGGTCTGCCAGATAGGCTCGACGGCTCAATACTCGTTTCGGGTCCAAAGGAAAAACCGCAAGAGACCAAGCCGACAGAGTCGCCAGAGGCTGCGAAACCGACCAAACCGGTCAGAGATCGTGAAACGATTTTGATGAACCCCTACAGCGATGAACAAGTCGCTCGCTATCTCGGTTATGGACCACAGGACACAGCGCCGAAGAAGAAATAGACGCCGGCCAAAAACCTATGTCGCGCCAACGACAAACTTTTGTAAGGGAGAAGCAGCCCCAGACGATGATAGACGGGTCCGGTATATGGTTTAATAGCCTTTCGTTAATACCCTGAACGGCGCCATACCGCCTTGAGCCATGCAAATCGTCAACATTTCCGCTTATAAATTTGCAGACGTCCCCAATCCACCTGACTGGCGCGCCGCCTTGAAGGACAAAGGGGATGAGCTCGGTCTTCTCGGCAGTATCCTGCTTGCCCCCGAAGGCATCAACGTGTTCCTCGCCGGCGAGCGCGCGTCGATCGATGCCTACATGGAATTCTTGCGAACCGACGAGCTGTTTGGTGGACGTTTTTCAGACATTCAAGGCAAAGAATCGATCACGGATTACCAACCGTTTAAACGAATGGTAGTGCGACTGAAAAAAGAAATCATCACGATGAAGCACCCTATGATTCGCCCGGCAGACACGCGCGCATCGGCAGTGGATGCTAAAACTTTGAAGCGCTGGCTCGACCAGGGACATGATGATAACGGTCGCGAGGTCGTTCTCCTTGATACGCGCAACCAGTACGAAGTCGATATCGGTACATTTATTGGCGCGAAAAGTCTCCAAATCGATTTCTTCAGTGAATTCCCCGAGAAACTGGAGAGCACCGCGCGTGATACCAAGGGTGAGTTTGAGAACAAAACGATTGTCTCGTTCTGCACTGGCGGAATTCGTTGTGAAAAGGCTGTTCTTCTCATGCGTGAGAATAACTTCGAAAACGTCTATCAGCTCGAAGGCGGCATTCTAAAATACTTCGAAGAAGTCGGTGGCGAGCACTGGAACGGCGAATGCTTCGTGTTCGATCGACGCGTGGCGCTCGATCCACAATTGCAGGCAACTAAAAACAAATACGAAGTCACGGCAGCACCACTTCGAAATTCGCAATATCTGGAAAAGATCGCCGCTGAAAACAAAGACTAGCGAATTTTGGAGCGGTTTTAGCGGCTCGTCTTAGCGCCTCGGTTTTAGCATTTCGGTTTTAGCGTTTCGGTTTTAACGGCTCAGCTTTAATTGGATCGTCTGGCCAACTGTGCTTCGGATAGCGACCTTTGAGTTCTTTTTTGACTTCCGGATAAGTGTTCTTCCAAAAACTGTTTAGGTCGTGCGTGATTTGCTGAACTCGATAGTTCGGAGCGAGCAAATGCATCATCACGGCAACTCGTCCCCGAGCCACCTTTGGTGTTTCTGTCATGCCAAATAGCTCTTGGATCCGAGCGGCTAAAACTGGTGGCTTTCCAACTTCATATTGAAACTTGACTCGCCGTCCGCCTGGCAAAGTGAAGTGTTCGGGTGCATCGCGCTCCAAGCTCATCAATTGATCTCTGGTGAGACGAGACTGAATCGCTGATGAAATCGGCTTTGAGCGCAACTCAGCAACACTTGTGCAGCCAAAGCACCACTCAGGGAGAAACGTTTTCCATGGATCGTCAGAGGCAAACTCTGGCCAATCAAGTTCAGGAATCCATTCTCGCAACAACAAAATTCGATTCAAATACTCTAGCGACGACTCATCGACCAGCGTCGTCAAATCGAAATTCGCTGCAACTGCATTTGCCAATGCGGTTCCAGTGTCAGTGTCCGCCGGAATATTCGAAATTTTCTCATCGAGTATCAGATCGCAAAAACGAGTCCGTTTAAATGCCACCACTTTCTCGCGAGCGGTATCATATTCAACTTCAACTGAAGTGACCATGTGCGACTGCGGAAGCCAACTTCGCTCCACTCCTGACGCTCGGCGCACTTGCAATTCGGATTTGTTTAAATCAATCATTTCGACAGCGGCAAATAATTCTGCATCATAAACGGTTGATTGATTATCGAGACAAACACCTCGCCCTCCCACCATGACACCACGAGGTTCCTTTGGTTGCCGACGTTTACAAATCCGATCTGGAAACGCGGTCATAATCGCGCGAAGAATCGCTTCATCTGCAGCTTCAAAACTCCTAGAATTTGCCGAGTTTTTAGAATTCGCAGATATCTTAAAGTCTGCTGAAATCGTAGCCGGATCTGGAACACCACCAGACGCATCAATCAATTTCAAAAGTTGTGTTCGTGATTGCAAAACTCTTTTAGTCGGACCGGGCAAAACTTCGCCCATGATCGAATCGCGGTAGCCGTTGGATTCAAAACTTTCGATCGCCCGCATTTGTTCCAATACATCTGATTCTGTATGATGAGCGACTTTGCTAAAACGATCATCAGCGGTTTTAAACGGTGCGCGCTCAGACAACAATGCGGCGCAGAGTGCGGCGCGTTCTGGCGCTCCAAGACGTGCACCTTCGATTAGCAATCGGGAGAATCTCGGTTGCAATGGAAACTTCGACATTGCCCTCCCGAGATCTGTAAGCTTTCCATGATTGGTGGCATCAAGACGATCGAGCAATTCCAACGCTCTTTCGAGTGCAGCGGTTGAAGGTTTCTCAAACCAAGGGAAAGCGACGACATCATGTTCGCCCCAAGCCAGTAGTTGTAAAACGCACTCAGAGAGCTCTAATCGCTCGATTTCGGGCAATTCATAATCCGACAGCGACATCTGCTCGCGTTCTGTCCAAAGTCGAAGACAAGCACCTTCTGCGGTGCGGCCGGCGCGACCCGCTCGCTGAGTTGCAGATGCTTTCGAAATTCTAGACAGTTCTAAACGATTGATTCCTACGTTGGAGTCGAAACGATTTACGCGCGCAAATCCTGAATCAACAACTGCGCCAATTCCATTTATAGTAAGAGAAGTTTCAGCAACGTTAGTCGCGAGCACAATTTTGCGTTGAGAACTGGGACGCAAAACCGCAGTCTGTTCCGCCAGCGGCATATCGCCATACAACGGCATCAGCAGTAAATCTTGATCATCCGCTAGCGATTGCAAAAGTGACTGCGTTTTGCGAATCTCACCGACACCAGGTAGAAAAACCAGCAGATTTCCATCGACTTCAGGGAGCATCTGCTTCACTCCATCAGAAGCCAAACTCTCCAGTTTTTCCTTGGATGAAAACTTCAAATAATCAATAGTCACAGGATATATGCGACCTGGACTTTCAACAGTCGGACATCCGCCGAGGTACTCGGCAATCGGAGCACTGTCCAGAGTCGCTGACATCACTACAATACGCAAATCCGCTCGTAGCTCACGCCGAACCTGAGCAGTCAGTGCCAGCGCTAAATCGCTGTCCAAGCTGCGTTCGTGAAACTCATCAAAGATCACAACAGCGACATTCTCAATTTCAGGATCATCCTGCAATCGACGAAGAAAAACACCCTCGGTGCAAACTAGAATGCGCGTGTTTTTGGAAGTGCGACCTTCATGTCGCACACGATAACCAATCTCGCCACCAAGTTCGGTGCCTCGTTCATCAGACATTCGCGTTGCTGCAGCTCGGGCAGCCAGACGCCGAGGCTGAAGCACCACGATTTGTCCTGGACGTTTATCCAATAAGTCAGCAAGGCCGGCATCAAGAATCGCTGGCGGCACCCGTGTAGTTTTACCCGCGCCCGGTTCTGCTTTCAAAACAACCGCGCCGGAACCGCGCAAATGCTCGACAAGTTGCGGCAGTACATCATCTATTGGAAGCCGTTCCATCCAGCTTATATGCCTACCAAGAATTCTTCCATATAATCAGCTCTGCTGCACTTGGATAACGAGTATCCTCTCTGCGTATCTTGGATGATCGATACTTTCGAGATCTCGTTTAACAGAGTCACGATATAAGCTGTCATACTTTGCAGACGGCGTCAAATCAGGTCTGGTTATGAACGACGCCAATTGCGCTGAGAGGTTCTCCGGCACACGTTGAGACGCGAACAAATTAGCGCGCGAAAAATGCTGGTCATTAAAATAATTGTTGTGCGCGCTGACTGCTCCATCGCGCAACAGGAGGGGGTTTGTCAAAACACTGGATGCCGCATCGAGCCGAGCCGTTTCTCGATAATCCCAACCAGGAGATAGCCGCTCGCCACCGCTTCGAAATGGTCCTAACCGATTAGTTCGTTCGCTGCCAAATCGTTCGCTCCCCACCCGCTCAGTCCTGACTCGTCCAAGCCCTATAAACTCAATCCCGGATGGCTCATTCCCAATACGCTCATTCCCAATACGCTCATTCCCAATACGCTCAGTCCCAACTTGCTCAGCCCCAAGACACTGAGAACCAGCTCGCTCAGCTCCAACTTGCTCAGCTCCGAATCTCGCAACTCTAAATTGAGTCGGGGTGAGGGAGTAATAATTCGGAACATTCGGTTTGTCGGTTTGAATATCAAAAACGATATCGAGTGAGCCACCATCTACGGTGTCTACTAAATCATGCTTAGCAGCCCGATCATAGTTGTTCGTCTGAAGGTAAGTTCGTGCGGATGACGCCGCGCGCTCCCCGTATTGCTTCTCGATGTAGTTCAAAAACTCTTTTCGGTTGAACTCACCAACCATCTTCTCCGCGGTCAGTTGATGGTTATACGCCTGCTCCAAATATTTTCCGATCTCTGGGAAGTTTTGATTGCGATTGTCGAGCATAGACTTGTACTTTTCTGGGTTGTGCCTGCTGTCTGCAAGCGTCAGCTGATAGCTATCCCAGACTTCTCGCTGCGAAGGCTCAAGCTCATCAATCAACCGGAGCGCGCCAGCGACCTTCAGAACCGCATCGAAATAAGCCTCATCAATTCTGCCCTTCGTGACTTCGGACTTGGGCGTTCTAATTTCATCGGAGAACGGCAGCATGTCCGGCTTCTCAAACCTGGTAGCCGGCGTCGGATTAATCGCAGACTCGAACTCAACGCTAAGCGAAGCCAAATCGTCCGGAGTCACCGCCGCTTCGGCACTTCCCTCCGCTACTGTTATCCCATCTGCTTTCGCTCTCGCATCAGCTTCAGGCTCAGCCAATCTTGCCGTTCTTTTATCGTCTGCCATCGGTTTAACTCAAGAAAGTACTCTCGTTTACCATACCCAGAATTGAACGCGACTAAAACCCGAAAAGCCAGAAGGCGACCCGATAGCAAGGCGCAGGCGTATGACAACCCCCCCCGTAGAAACTGCCCGTTTTTAGCGGCACCGCGCGCGACGACGAGATTTTTTCAGCAAAGCTTGGACACCTATACCGAAGAAGAAACGCTTATATCGGATCTCCAGATGAGGATCGACGGAGACACCGACAAAATCGCCCAAAAGCAGTTCTCATGCCACTTCCAATCAAATTCTTGCGCGACATTGCCACAATGCATTCCAGAGATCGAGTATAAGCACAACGATTTCACTGCGTTTCGGGCGTTTCCTCTCAGAGACAAAAATTTCAATTTTTCAGGCCCCTGATTCTACGGGGCTTTTCAGACCGCCTATATCCGATCCCAATTGGGAGATTTTCTGCCCCTCTTAAATTCCACAAAACAAATCGTCCAAAATCCACCACACAAGCGCCTTTTCGCAGGACGGATTGCCAAAATACACTTTCATCGCGATCACCATTCTGGAGATCCGATATAAGGAATTTTTGGTTCGATCAAACGACCTCAGACTATCTCTTTGGCGAATCGTTTTTAGCAAACTCGCGCTTGATCTGCTCGTCGAGCCGGGCGCGTGCAATTTCCTTGATTTCGTTGGTTGGAAACAGACTGCGTCGCAGTGTGTTCCACATCAGCATCGTTCCGACCAGGGACGCGATAACCAGCAAACTTCCGAACGAGATTGTGGCGAATAGAATGTACGAAGTCATCGATTTAACTGTCGCATTCAGCTCTGTGAGCTCAGACTTAAGCTCGACGACTTCTTCGCGAAGGCTGTGCATTGGTTTGCCTAGCTCGATCAGCGGATTTTCGAGTTTCGCCAAAGGTCCATTAACCGCAGTCAGCGGCTTTTCCAGCCGAATCATCTGCTGTTTCAAGTCAGCCACTTCGGTTTTGAACTCACCCAGTTCAGTCTGCAAACTGCTTATAGGCTTTTCGAGTCCAGTAATCGGCTTGTACAGCTTCTCGAGCGGATCGCGGATGGCATTAATCGGTTTCTCAAACTTGTTAATCTGCTGCCGGACGGAGTTTATGTCAGAACGCGCACCGACCATTTCGCCACGAACGCTGTTCATCTCGTCTTTGACGCTGTTCATGCTCTTTTGAACACTGTTCAATTGACCGTCAACGGTCCCGACATGGTTGGAAAGCTCGACAATTGGCTGATGAAGACTCTCAATGGGCTTTTCTAGCCGCACGATCTGCTCTTGCAACTTGATACTCTGAGACTGCAAATCAGTTACAGGTTCAAGCATTCGGCGCATAAAACCGACTTTCTTCTTCGCATCGGCAGTCGCGACCGTAGTCTTGCTGGCGCCCGATTTAATCGTGACCGTGCTCTTAGCGCTCGCAGGGGTCTCAGCAGAAGCCTCGCCGACGGACGCGAAGAGCAGTCCTGCTAGCGCCAGTACTTGAATTGTGGTTCGCGTTGCCATGGGTGCCTATAATTAGTCGGTTAACTGATTAAGAGATGCTAGCGCATATGGTCATGGCAACCTAGTCTTTTCATCTCATAATTCGCAAGACAACGCACCGTACGGCGTCTTACAGTTAAACTCAAATTTATTTATCAACACCTTTGGTGCCGGTCTAGTCCAGCTTAAGCGCCGCTTCGATGTCAGGAACGATCTTTTCAGGCTCGGTGTTCGACCCGAAACGTTTGATTACGTTTCCTTTTCGGTCTACAAGAAACTTCGTGAAGTTCCATTTGATGCCCTTGCTTCCCAGAACGCCAGGCGCCGCTTCTGTGAGGTATTTGAAGAGCGGATTGGCGTCCTTGCCATTGACGTCGACCTTTTCAAACAATTGAAAGGTGACGCCGAAGTTCTTCTCGCAGAAACTAGCGATCGTTTTGCTGTCGCCCGGTTCCTGATGCCCGAATTGGTTGCACGGAAAGCCCAGCACTTTCAGACCTTTTCCTTCGAATTTCTTGTGCAATTCCTCCAGTCCCTTGTATTGCTTGGTGAAACCACACTCGCTGGCAGTGTTAACGATCAGCAAAACATCACCCTTGTAGGAACTGAAGTCAATCTCCTTTCCATCGATCGCCTTCTCTTTGAAATCATAAACTGACGTCATTTGCTTACTCCCTTTTCGGCTAGCCTCAGAATCTGTCGCAGTGCTGGTTTGCGCATTGCTCTCTTTTGCCGAGAGCAGCGGTCCAGCATTACTAGCGCCGATTAATGGCGCGCACATAGTCGATAAGCAGACGAAGAAGCCCGCTGCTAATAGTGAAAATTTCAAAGTCCGAAAATACTTGTCAGTCATTTAGACCATCCATTGTGCTTGGAGCGACGAAACATCACCTAATGGTACCCTCAAATCAGCGAGCAATCTTCCATCAGGTCGAAATGTGTATGACTGGTAGCAAAACATTTGCTTGCGCACTGCCGTTATCGCTACTATGAATCACAAGTAAATAATGGAAGTCGTTTCGCCGAAGATTGAAGAGTTCTGATACGAACTCTGATTGAATAAAAACTCGGTGCCACTGCATATAGTTTACTGTTGTTCGGGAAGATCGGTGATTCGATGGAGACCAGAGTAAACATTGAATCGATCGTCACGCATAAAACCGATGAGCGTGATACCACACTCTTTTGCCAGTTCGACAGCTAAACTCGAAGGTGCGCCCACAGCAGCTATAACAGCGATTCCCGCATGAGCAGCCTTTTGCACTAATTCAAAACTCGTGCGCCCACTTACCATCAAAATGCGTTGACTCAGCGGTAAGCCGCCAGATAAAAATTCAGCGCCAATTACTTTGTCCAATGCGTTGTGTCGCCCGACATCTTCTTTGACGTTCAGCAGTTTTCCATCCGTGTCAAAAAGCGATGAAGCATGAATGCCACCAGTATGATTGAAGTTATCTTGAAACACTCGGAGCGCTTCGGAAAGTCCGTGAATAGTAGAGGCAGAAATAATCGGGGCGTCCGGCGCGCTGGCATACTGTTGTTTCACACGCACCGCCGCGATTGATTTCTTACCGCAAATTCCGCAGCTGGACGCGACGAAAGAATGGCGTTCGAAAACTGCCGGGTTTATCTCAACACGGTCGTTAAG
Organism: uncultured Candidatus Obscuribacterales bacterium; assembly: GCA_964600935.1. Lineage (GTDB taxonomy): Bacteria > Cyanobacteriota > Vampirovibrionia > Obscuribacterales > Obscuribacteraceae > JADYXR01. The sequence continues at coordinate 840 of CAZRMH010000113.1, read as the reverse complement.
GCGAACACTCACAACATTGCATTTTTCAGAAACAATTTCTTCAATGTCATCAGCCTGAGAGACAATCCCTTCAGTAAAAAGAAACCCGGCCGCCAGTTCTCTGTCATTACCCGGAGTACGCATGGTGACCGCAATTTGCTGCATTACCAGGTCGCCTGAGACCATTGTTTCCAGTCGAATCTCAAGTGGTTCCTCGACGCTTACATCGTCACTTACAAACTGACGATCGAAACGAGAAACTTTTGTTGTTTCAAAACTTTTCAAGCTGGCGACCACAGCAGTTTCAGTCGATGAACTGGCGCCGTGCTTAGTAGTTTCATTCGATGACTCGGCGCCCTGCTTAGCGTATTTATTCGATGAGTCAGCGACTTGCTTAGTGGTTAGACTCGATGATTCGGCGCATCGCTGCTTAGTGGATTTGTTCGATGAGCCAGCACCCTGCATAGAGGCTTTATTCAATGATGCGGAACACGGTCCGGAACCTTCAGTCGACGACTTCATGCTTGGAGTAATGAATTTCGTCGATGCGGCGCCCTGTTCGTTGGTTTCAACGGTAGTCGGCAACGCGACGGAATCTTCGACGGCTTCAGTCACTATCAGCCTCCACTTCGCGCAGATGATTTGCTTGGCGTCACTTCAATCACGACCTGCTTCATCATTGGCTGGTCGCTTTGTCTACTGAAATCGCCGATTGGACAGAGTACATTTAGCTCCGGCATGTAACCGGACGCGTTGCCTTTCGGGATTTCATACTCGATAGCAACGAAGTTTTTGACACTGCGAGTGGTGCCATCTTTTGCGAAGCTGGTTATGTCAATCAGATCGTACTGCTTCAATCCC
>CAZRMH010000112.1:5534-20570 GCA_964600935.1 uncultured Candidatus Obscuribacterales bacterium | reverse complement strand
GACTCTGCAAGAGCAATCAGAGGATTTGCTCCGAAAGATGGCATTCGTCGCAGCCGGCAAAACATACCATGTTAGTTAAGTTCGACATCCCATCGAAGACCGTCCTGATTTTCAGGCTCAATTCTGCTCAGTTCGCACAAGTAACTGCTCTCGCACTTCAAAACAACTGACTGACTTTTAAATGATTTACTCCGTTATTCCGGAGTTCGTAAGCAAATTTAAAAATTCCGCTGTAAAGAATACTCGACCCTTTTCAGAGACCTTCGACCTTGAGAGAAGCACGAGACTTTTGATATTGCGGTGAGCGCTACTGTACGAAGATCATTGTGCAATTGCTGTTTGCGGGTTTGCGTCGAATTTCCTTATCGAAAAAACACCCGAGTTGCATACAAACATTAGAAGGCTGCGGCAGTGTTTAAGGGCCCCAATAAATGACTACTGGAAATAACGAGCTCAACGGTATCAATGCTTTTTTCTCAAAGTTTCGGTTTAACGATGATGATAAAGAAGAATCTGGGACATCCGACAACAAAGACGTTTCCAACCACTCATTGTCGGATCAAGACAGCGACAGTCTGACTGGGACTGAAGCGACGGGCTACAATTTTGCAGACGAAGCATTAGGGATAGAAGAGACGAAGATCAAGGCCAAAGATCCGGTTATGACAGCGACGTCGGGGTTGAAAGCCGAAAGACTAGCGTCGATGCTTCCAGAGAGTTTACTGCGCACCATTGTAGAAGATTTGCTGGTGCGCAAAGGCGCTGGTGCCGATCAAATGCAGGTTGCGTTCTTCAGCCCGCCTGGCGGAAATGCTGATCAACCCGAGGTTCTCACGGCGAAGAAGAAAGAAGAGAATTCGGCTCCGCCTGTCGATCCTGAAGTCGTAAAGCCCAAGGCGAACGACACCCCTCCTGCCGACAAGCCCAAAGAAGGGGAAAAGCCAGGCGCCCAGAAAGATGTGAAAGCAGAGGTAAAGGAGACTCTCGAAGTTCAGTTAGAACGCGCGAAGGTCAATGCGATTCAACCGAGACTAGACACAATCCTGGCCAATCTTCCGGAGCGACTCGACAAAGAGCCGACCGCCGAAGATGTTCGCAAGAAGATAGAAGTCGAACTTGCAAAGGCAGATCCGACAAAGCGCGATTTCACTGGTTTGAGCAATGCCGAATTGCGCAAGGCAATTGAACTTGAAGCCAAAGAACCGGGATTCGGCGCTCAAACTGGTTTTCGTTTAACCGAGCTGGCATATCAGCGCGCCAACCTTCAGCTCACTTCAGCAATTATCGATGCCGAAATTTTGCTTTCCAAAGCCGGACTCTCACGGATGCCCGGAGATCCGATTGGCGTTTCAACAATTGGAACCAATGCGGACAATCCAACCGAAGGTTTCGCTCACAGACCGAATTCATTTGCAGCTTTGTTTGAAAACGGTGATGTGAAAATCGACAAAGTGATCGAGATGGTCAAATCCGGTCATATCGGTGGTGGCAATCTAATTCTTGAACCAAAAGGAATTCCGTCCGTCAGTGATTTAAACAAGATGGACAACAGTCTTGGTTGGATCAATCAGAACACTCCAAGGTTGAATGAAGCTCGCGAGAGATGCCTCGCCAATGGTGCTCACTACATTTTCACCGATATCCTTGGAGTTAAGAACAAACCGGGATGGGCCCCTCCCAAGAATTCCGATGCGCTGACGGGTTACAACACCCGTATGAATGATGTGACCAACCTGGTCTATCGCGTTCGTAACTATGCTGACTGCATTAATAATCTGAATAAAGCAAAGGGCGATTTTAGTTCCAAAGCTCTCGAGGAATTTGAAAAGCGTGGACTTGGAAAAATTGCGTTCGACGATAACGGGCGTATCAAGACCTTTGACATAAAGTTGCCTGATTCACCGAAAGCAACTCCCGAGAACGAACGAGAATTACAAAAACTTCGGGACTGGCTGAAAGAGTTCGGCGGACCAGCCGATCAGTTGATGAAGGAGTACGAGAACGCCAACTTCATTCGCTACATGGATGTGCACCAAAAAGGTACTGTCGCACTCGATGGCGACAGGCTTGCAGCAGTCTACGACGAAAAAGGTGCCATGACTTGCCGGGTTACGAAAGACGGCAAGGTGTTCAATCGCAACGCTAATGGCGACTTGATTGACCTGAAGGGGAACATCGCGACGAATGAAGAACTCGTCGATGGTGCCACTGAGTTTGATGCATTTCCAGGAAAGCATTTTAAGAAAAACGACAAGAACATTTATGTCGATGCATCAGGCAAAGCGGCAGAACGGGCAGACTTTCTCAACGCGAAGCTGGGCGAGCGACAAGAGACGGATTATTTCAATCAAAAGTTTGATATCAAAAATCAGGGCGGAAAAGTTCTAATCTCGAATTACAGGGATTACTACAAAGATCATGTCGCTAACTACAATTACTGGTTTGGCTTGAGCCGTGGCGGCTTGACAGAACAGCGCTCCTACAATTACGACGCGTTCGTTGTTTGCCAAAATCAGAGCGGCAAGACCATACCGGTCAGAGCAGACGAACTGGGCTCGTTCAAGGCATGGCAGTCTTTCTATCATCATGGTGCGAAATTCGCCAGTTTGGCGCTCGATGTCGGCATGATAGTTAGTGGTGGCATCGGAGCCAAAGCGGCACTACAAGCTGGAAAAGCTTTGTACGTCGCCACCAACATTGGTCGTGTAGCACTGGGAATCGGTGGATTTTTAGATCCGGCGTTCCGTCAAATGGGCGAACCTGGACAAGTAGTTCGTCAGGCTAGACATTATGCAATTTTGTTCGATGTCACGCAGGGGCTAGGCCGCCAGGCGATCGGTAAAGCTTTTGGTTTGGGGCGGCCATTGTTTACATCCGAAGCGGCATTCGAAGTTCAAAAGGTAATCGAAAACTCTGCACGTATGCACCGAGCCGAAGTCGCGACTAAGACGGCTTTCGTCGCTGCTGATGGCGTGTGGCTTCCGCTCATGGGAAGCGGCGCTAAGTTCAAAGTCGAACGGATGAGAGGTCAGAACCCGGTCGAGTATCTTGATACCGCGGCCATCTCTCTGGGCACCGGCAGTGGTGATAGTATTCAAAATAGTTTTGCCAAGATTGTTAATGAAAATCCGGACGTGGCCAAGGTTGCAGAAAAGCTGTTCGGCGCTTACGGTCCAATGTTAGGTGATAAAGGCAAATTGATCTTCGATCAAACGGTCGCCGCTATCCAAGGAAAAAACGTTGACCCTCAAGTTCAAGAACTTTTAAAACGTTTTCATCCCAACCATGATGAACTGATGAAGTGGAAGAAGTCTCACCAGCACAAGTCTGCTGAGCGTTTTCCGAAGGGAGAACAGAAACCTGAGACACCATCAGAAAAGAAAGAACTCGTAGCTACTGCGATTAGCTTGTTGTTCCTTTCGCAAAAAGATGGGAAGCTGCCCGAAAGCGGCATTCTTGCCCAGCGAACAGTCGATCTGGAAGAGTACAAAGTAAAAGCCGGCAAGAAAACTAAAACTATCGAAGCCGAGAAAATCACACAGACGATCACTACACAGGATATTCTGGATATTCTTCAGCGCGGCTCTCTGGACAAAACCGATCCGCCAACTCAATTAGTTGCTGCCGATGCGCTGTGGAGAGCCGGTGCTCTGCCGACAGGACGTTACGCCGGTGTTTGCCTGGACGTGATCAACAACAAAGACGCTGACAAGGAAACGAAGTATAAAGCGCTGCGTCAGATGTCCGATTTGCTGGTTCGCAAAAACATCGAAGAAACCGATCCGAGTATGGATCCGGTGAAGAGAGCGAACCTCGATGCAATGGACTTCGGGCTCGGGGAAGAAAATCTCAAAGAGGAACTGAGCAAATTCGCCTCCGGCGAGCATGATAAAGATCTTCGCGCATTGGCAACCGCCGTGTTGCACGCACACAAATCAAGAATCGATGAGGGCAAGGAAGCGGCTGCCAAGGAAGTCGGTAAAAAAGACGGAGAAAAGTCCGACAAGAAGAAACCGGAAGAATCGGCAATTGCTAAATACGACAAGCTCTGGAAAGAATCCGCGGGCAAGCCCGAAGGCACTTTTTACCGCGGTCTGGTGGAAGACCTGCAAAAGCAAATGCAGGCAGCACCTCCGATAATCAAAGACAAGACCAATCCAGCTCAACTTGCCGCGTTTGACAAAGCACGAGAAATTAAAATTCTTGCCGCAGAAACTTTCGTTGATCTGGAAAAGGACTCGAAAGAAAACACTGCTCTGATAAACAAAACGTTGATCGACACGATTACTCTGGATAAAACGTGGGCCACTGACGAATACGACCAGCGTCCAAACATAGCCTTAACGACTCGAGTTCTCGATCTTCTGATCAAAAGAGGTGGAACGGGTCTCGATGAAAATCAAACGAAGTTAATGTATGATACCGCCCGCGGCATCATAAGAGCAAAGTACGCAGACGTGGTCTCTAAAGATGGCGTGCCAGATCCGAAGGAACCGGCAAAGGCTGCTGCCAACACGGATGCAGCAATGTCAAAAACACTCGTGCTCGGTCAGATAAAAGATATTCTCAATCTCAGAGCAGAAGGCACCAAGCCGGAAACCTACTTTAGAGAATCAGATGCACTGAGAATCTCAATCGTCAACCTTCTGAATGGTGACACTCCCTGGACCAGGCACCCGGTCATGCGCGTTGCAGCAATCAAAGGACTTGTCCCATTCGGCAGTGGGCTGGGCGAAGAAAACCTGCGCGAAATAGCAAAATCGATAGGTCTGCCTCCGTTCAATGAGGCCAGTCCTCACGTTCGCGCAGCAGCCGTTCGTGCCATTGCAAATATCGACAACACATTTTTCGCAAAATCAGTCAAATATGTTTATCCGGATTGCAAACTGGATGAACCGCTTTCGACCTATCTGTTGCGCAAAGAACGTGACCCGGCTGCGCTTGACACAATTTGGCGGATGCACGATCAAGCTGTTTCATATCAAGATCCGCAGGATGTGAAAACGATTGGCGAATATGCCAGAGAAGTAGAAGCTGTCGCTCGTGGCACCAACATCACAATCTCGCCTAGAGAGATTGCCGAGTTTTTAAATTCCAACAAATCGTTGTTGAAAGGTATCGATCAAAAAGATATCAATACCGAAGCTCTAACGCGTGCGAAGAAGGAGCTCTGGTCTGGTTTTGGTGGATGGTTGGATGAAGTCACCACTTCTCGAAAAACAATGGATGCCCGCGAAAAACAACAAGCGGACAATGAAGAGGCCTGGAAAGTTAGACGTGAACGTGACGCTGATGCCTGGCCTAACCTGAAGAATTTCAGCAAGCTCGATAAGCCGGAGATGGCTGTAAAACTGCTTATGTCAATCGTTCGCGATGACAACAATTTGTTCACCCAGGGTGAAACACCACACATGCGCACTCGTGCCGCCGAGTACTTGAGAGACATAGCGGCGATGCAGCGTGTGAACGGCGGCTTGTTCAACGACAAGAAGCTGCTTGCTGATTGCGTAAAATCGGCGCTTCTCGATTCGTCGCTGACCATTCCTTGTGAGGCTAAACTTGCTCTGCTTGAAGCCGTCGATAATTTGACAGACCGAACAGTTGGAACTGATGTCTCGAAAGGTCGTGTTGGAGAGTTTTCGCTGTTCACACCGGAAGAAGCGGGACTGATCTTTACGAGCGTACTCAAGAGAGAAAATCTAAACTATGGAAATTTGGATCAATCGTTGCAGGACAAAAACGAAAAAGTTCAACTCAGATGCATCGAGCTGATTAAACAGCATAGATACCTGGGTTCCTTCGCTGTGCTGGCAGCGAAAGGTCCAACTGCTCTTTTCGACCCCGCCAATGGTGGCAGTAAAATGCCGCAGGTTAAAGCAGCAGCACAAGAAGCCGTTCAAGATCTCTTCTATGGTGTCAATTGGATCAAGGAAGACGCAAAAGAGATCGTCAAGCAGCGCGTGAAAACCTCACCTGAGGTGGATGCGGCTAACATCACCGCCAGACTTCATGGTGATATCGCCCACAACGGCGAATACGTATGCAAGGAAATTTTTGCCAGCGTAGAACGAAACAAAATAACCGAAATAACAGACGCACGCATTCCGGTACTGACAAAAGCGCTTGAACACGTTAATCCGCGCATTCGACTTGCCGCTGCAATGGCTCTTGGTGAAGCTACGCTGCCGCCGAATTCCGAACCGATCAGACTGGCCGTAAAGGCGCTTACCGCACTGCAATACGATCCTGGCGTGATTGAGAACCCGAAGAGAACGGCCAACGCAGCGTTGACAGCTCTGCAAACAATCAGGCATGGAGCCAGTCCAAACCCTAGATTTGGATCGTTCAACGGTGTTGAATGGATGAAGGATTCGAAAGTGTTTCAGGCTCCAAATGGAACACTGCAAGATCAGGCGAACCTCCTGAAAGAGACAGTAAAGAGCAGCGAATACGTCTTTGCAAACCCGGATCCGACTCCGCAAAGATTGAAGCCGGAAGATCTCAAACCTAATTCACCATTCTTCAATCTGCTCAAAACTTTAATCGAAAAACAAGAGCGAGATAAAGGTAACAAGCCAGAACCAGTGGAAGTCGAAAGACTGGCTACCGAGAAAATGGAGAAGTTGAAAAAGGCTGATCAAGCCGATCGCAATCGCGCGACGGGTGAAACATTTGCAGACAAGCGAATGGCTGAAGAAGATCTGGCAGTCAAAATGTTCGCTTCCTTCAAGACCAACAAGATCGAAACCGAAGCCGATCCGCGCAGAGAAGTTCTCAAGGATCTACTCAAACATAAGAGCGAGCGAGTCGCGCTTGCAGCAGCACTAATAATGTCAGAGAGCAAAATTACAGTAGATCGAGAAATGGGTGTGGAGCGGATCGCCGAGATGGCGATGCATTACGGTACAAATTATGCTGAGGCTATCGAGCATCTGGTCAGCTTTGTCGCGGACAAAGAAAATCGTAATGGTTTCGATTCGAAAGCTGAAACATTGGCAGTTTGGAACAGAGTCTTCGAGAGAAACGGAGGATTTAGAAATCCTGATGCCTGGTCTCCGCAGAGTCTCATACAGGAGCGTCTGAGACCACCACCGCCACCACCTGAGCCAGTTAAGATTGAGCCGGTTTTTATTCCGACAAGGAGGATGAACCTTGCCGCTTGCCATGGTGGAGTACAAGAGCCATTTAAGCCCGGACCAGACCTGACGTCGTTCTTCGACAAGATGGATAAAAAGAATCGCCTGTCAGATGAAGACTTCAGGAACATCTTACTGGGCAAGAAATCCGACAAACCGGCTCAGCCAATTGCACCTCCTTCAGCTCCTGACAGAGCGTGGTTTGAGCGCGCAGCTCAACAAAATTTCAAGGCTGAAGACTCCTTCTTTGACAAAAGTGCTCTCAAGTGTGGATTGATTTCTGATGAAGTGAAGATGCGCTATCAATCCGCACTACTGATAGTCACTTCACCTAAGAGCTTTGATCTCGCGGCACAGAAAGAGGCTGCTCAAGTGCTGGCGATAATTTCAATAACACAAACGGGAGACTATAAAGATTCTGCCGCGCGAGCTGTAGCCGCGTTGCCTGAAGCTCTTCAGCAGCATGCTACTGCGAGCATACAGGCTCGTTTATCCGACAAAAATGAATCTGTTCAATTTGAATCAGTAAAATATTTGGTTCAATCCTCTGACAAGAGCATCACTGATACAAATAAGAAAGCAGCACTTGCCGGGCTCGGACAACTGAGTGCTTCGAGCGATGCTGTTCTTGCCGAGAAGGCGCGAAACGTAATCAACGCAGCACCGGACAAACAGGTCGCGATAGCCTCAGCACTCGACGCTATTGCAGCAAAGTTATCTAGGGAGACTACCGACGATGAGAAACAATCAACCAATAAGAACTTGGCCGCGCTCGCTCCCCTAATCGAGAACCTTCCGTACTCACAGGAAGTAGAGTCGCGTCTGTTTGGCATGATCGATCATATAGACAAGGCGGGCGATTCAAACTTGCTCAAGGTGGTGAGGAACTATCTAAACAAGCCGACCAGTGAGAAACCACCAATCAAAGACGTCAATGATCCGCGGGTTGGCGCTATGCGCAAGGCTTTGGCTGCGAAAGACAGTGACATCAAATTTAGTGCCATACGCGGCTTACTCGACACGCGTAATGAAAATATCTCGGAAGCAGCGCACCATGCCGCTAGGACTCTTGGAGTGATGTCGATAACTGAAAGTGGGGACTCTGGCTTAAAAGCCAACGAGACGCTCAATGTACTGCCGGACGCACAGAGACTGCACGCAATCTCAGGAAAAGCTTCGTGCATGGTCACGCAGCCTGAAGCGATTCAGTATGAGGCCGCCGTCGATATACTGAGTTCGTCTGATGAGCTTGTGGATAGCTCGCACCGCAACCTTGCGCTCAGGACCATGGGACGTTTGCTTGTTTCATCGAATTCGGATTTGTCGGAGAAAGCTGGCCAATATGTAGAGGCTAGTTCCGATAAAGCGTTCCCTATCGCAAGCGCCGTTCAAACCTTAGACTCGCGAATCAGCATGGCAAGAAATGACGAAAGTAAAGCTGACGCTTACAGAAAGCTAGCGGCTCTGTCTACCTTCATTCCCCAGTGCTCATACGCAGAAGAATTAGAAGCGCGACTTTATGCTGTTGCCAATCACATCGAAACCACCAATGCCAGGGATCTTCTGAAGGCAGCTCGAGACTATATCGATCGGCGCGATCCGGAACATAGCAAATCCGCGATCAAATCAGCGGGAGATGCACGAATCAAACCAATGACCAGTGCATTGGACGCAAAGGATAGTGGTATCAAATTAAGTGCGGCAATCGCGCTATTGGATCCCCGAAATGAAGGCGTGCCGAAAGACGTTCAAGAACTTGCTCGACACAGGCTGTTTGCCTCCGTCAAAAAGTCGTTCTCTGATGTCAAAGACATGGAGAAGAATCCTAACAGCGACTCTAAGGAAATCGTCCACAAACTCGACGAGTTAGAAAAAATCCTCCAGTACGTTGGAGAAAAGGACCAAGACTACGCCCTCAACTATGTGCGAATGTTGAAGTTCGAACGCACAGGCGGTCAAGAAAGTCAATTAACTGCGATCTATGAACGACTGGCTGAAATCAGCAAAGAACGTGGAGCGACCGACGCAGTTCGGATGTTTAACAGCAAGGCCGAACGAGCCAAGTTTGCGTGTTCGGACGATGTCGATATTAAGCATGCTCGCACGGCCGTTCAAACCGCCAACGACCTGGCCGGCAATGCGCTGAAAACCATGCATCAAAAAGACTTGGATAGTGCTGAAACGAAATTCAAGGACAGCATAGAAGCTCTTCGCAAACTCTACGGTAAGGAACACGTCATCGTCGCGGATGCGCTGTCTTCACTCGCGACATTCTATGCGCAGCAGGGCAAATATGAGTTGGCTGAAAAGGCAACAGAAGAAGCCGTGCCGATCTATGACAAAGAGCAGATTAGTCGCTTGCCCAGGGCACCGCAAAGAGATGTTGTCGACCAAGACCGTGGAAATGGTAAAGGCGCAGAAGTCGGTAAGGGCTCCGGAAACGGTGGCACCGCTATTGGTTCCGCTCCAAGCACCGCAAACGGTGGCGCCGGCGTCGGTTCAGCTCCTGGCACTAGAAACGGTGGCACCGCTATTGGTTCCACTCCAAGCACCGCAGACGGTGGCGCCGGTATCGGTTCAGCTCCTGGCACTGGAAACGGTGGCACCGCTATTGGTTCCACACCAGGTGCTGGTGCCGGCACTGGGCCTGGTCCCGGTAGCGGTCCAGACAGAGGCTCCAAGCTTCTTGCCGGTAAACGTTTCGGCGGAGAGAAAAAAGAATTCGCACTCGACAATAAAGAAGTATTGCACGACCTCGTAGACTTTGTTGCAAGCACAAGAGCGATTGGCGATGACGCGACCAGAGATGCAAGAGAAGTCTCCGATAAGCAACGCACTCTCCAGATGCAAGTTTACGGTGCCAACTCACCAAAATATGCAGATGCATTGATCAAATCAGCGAAGTTCAGAACAGCTAACTATGACGGTCCTCCTACTGACGCACAGAACATGTACCAGGAGGCCGCCAACATCTTCGGTCAAGCCGGAGACTTTGGTAAACAAGCTGACGCAACGGCTGATCTTGGAATGCTTCACAAGAACATGGGTCAATTCGATCAAGCCGAAAGGATCTTGGAGAACGGACTGCAACAACTCGAGCGAGGCCAAAACACAGTTGCCGACAAGAGAAAGGTCGCGAATTATCTGAAGACTTACCTCGAAGTTGCAATCAGCAAGGGCGATGAGCAATTGATCGGACGTGTTCACGGAATGATCAACAATTTCCAGATGTCCGGTGGCAGGCTGATCGTATCGCCAGGTACTGGTGTTGGTGGCTTCTCGTCAGGCAATGGAAACTTGGCACCAGCCGGTCAAGGATTTCCACAAGCCAGAGCGGGCTTCGGTCCCACTAGCTGAAGTAACAGAATCCGAAGCCGGCGCTTCAGGATCGTTGCAACGGACTAGCGTAGGGGATGCATGCGCCCGCACAGGCAAGCGGCCGTTTGAAACACGATTCTCGTTGGCGGCTTTGTTCTTGCAGCGATTCTGGGAGCCGTAACCTCTGGCATCCAGAGATTCGAAACAGCGCGGTTAGTAGTTCGTCAACAGTATCATCCTGGCGGCTTCTATTGAACGGCCCTTTCGATGCTAGAAATCCGAAGCCGGTCCTCCCAGGATCGCCGTAATATTAATAGCCGCCTGGTTTCACAATGCGTCGGCTGCCGTTGTTCGCTTTGGTGTCGGGGACGAGTTCTTCAAAGAGAAGCAAGAGACCCGTTGCGACGGAGGTAATGCCGACGGCGGCGATGATCTTGCCACCACTTCCAGGACGCATCGAGGCTTGGGTTCTTTCGCAATAAGCTCTGCCCTGACCGGCCTTGCAATGAGTGTCATAGCTTGTCTTTATTTCATGAAGGTTCTTCAAGCCGCTAAGGCGATCATGTTCTACACGTCGTTCTTCCTGAAGTTTGAGCACCTTATCTTTAGATGCTTGCTCAGCTTTTATCTGTTCGTCCAACTTTGCGATTTTGTCTTCTGATGATTTGACCTCGCGCTGTAGATCATTTGAGTTGAGCCTGTTGAGACGATCTTCAAGTGCCTCTGGTGGGATCTCATGCAAACTTACTAGCTTCTGGTGTGTTACACCGTCTGTAGTGGTATATGAAATTCTTACCAGAAGATCTCGAGGCTTCTTGCCTTGTTGGTTGAACAAGTTGAGACTATCATATCGGTCCGTAGATCCTGGCAGTCTATCGCTAACACCAGGTCCAGAACCAGCCAAGTAAGCCGTTTCTTTCAATCCGTGACCTTTGACTGCGGTGCCGGCTTTGTCGTTGAGAACTTTTGCGTTCTCAGCAATTTCACCAGCGTACTCTTCGCCGAGGTACATTTTTATGTCTTTCGGAATTTCTTTGCCGTTCTCATGCAAGAGCAAGATTCTCTCGGCAAGCTCATTGGCTGATTTATTGCCCTTCTCACCAGCCTTGAGTAATTCGTTGAGACCTGCTTGGAATCCTTTAGGTGCTTTGCCAATGCGTTCGGCAAGAGTTCTTGTGATGTGCTCGCCACTAACTTTCTTTGCGGACTCGGTAACCTTATTGGACAGTTCGTCGATTGCTTTGTTGAATGCGGCATCATCGTAGGCCACCACTCCAGAGCGGCCGTTTGCTTCCAAGCCAGGCTTCTGTCCATCGGAGAAGAACAACAACTTTGTTTTTCCATCCGGTGCTAAAACCGATAAGGTTGCTTTCTGTTCACCATCACCGCTAGCAGGTCGCCAGATATCTGCTTTGGCTTCGACTCCGAGTTTCCTCATTTCCTTTTCGATTTGACGCAATGCGCGCTCCGTAACCGCTGGCGGTGCCTTGCCGAGTTCGATCATCGCCTTTTCGATTGAGGTCTTAAGGCTTCCGGCGTCCGACTTTCGTACTGCGTCCGTGAAACGCAAGGTCTGTTCTCTAGCGTCTCGCCACGTACGAGAAAGACCATCGAGGAAGCTTCTGCGAACTTCTTTGTTTGAGGCATCTAACGCTAACTCGGGGTCAACAGTTCTCAATTTATCCTTGACGCTTGGAACTTTTAACTGAGCTGTGACAGCCTTCTCCAGACTCTTCAACTGGTCGGCGACTTTCACAGTTCCGGTTTCAGTCTTTGTGACTTTTCCACCCTTATCAAGAAATTCAATGGCGGGTGGCTTGTCTTTATCAGCGAAGATTACGAGCCTTTGATTGGAGCCTTCCAGAGATAGATAAACCTTGACGTCATGTGTGCCACCATCTTTCGGCGCGTCCGTGTACTCGACCTTGATGCCGACCGGCTTCATCTGGCGTTCCAGTTCAGCTAAGAATTGTTGCCGGTCACCGTATTCGGTGCTGTTCAAACTCTTTATGGCACGATCGAGCGTTTCCAATCGACTGGTCACGTGCGTATCATTCGCAGCGAAGGCTCTCTTCACGTCGCGAATGAAATCAAACTCGGTCTGCCATTCTTTTGGCATTGCTTTTTGAGGATGCTCGTGCGTCATGTCTAGAGCATTCGGATCAACCTTTACTTCAGGCAGGATTGATTCAACTTCCTTGCGTGCAACCAGCTCAATCTGACGTGTCTCACTGTCCTCATAAAGCCTGGGCTCGCTGAACATCTTGCGCTCGTATTTATAAGCGCGTCCATCTTTGTCTGCGAAGAATTTCTTGCCGTTCACCTCGATTGGTATGTACTCGCCGAATTGAAGTGTTTCCGGGCTGAATGCTTTTCCGGGCTTGATCTCTTTAAATTCAGGTGCCTTGTCGGACGGTGTGGTGCCGGTAGAGTCCTTGAGCAGCACCATTCGCCCATCTCGCGCACTGCCCTTGACCTCATACTTTCCGACTTCACCGGAGAACGAACTTTTACGCTCGGCTCTCACATCAGAACCCAGACCTTCCACTGGCACAACCTTGGACGCCGCATCCAGACCGCTCTTCATTATGTCGGCAGCATGGTATTTATTTCTAGTGCGCGCAAATTGAGCAAGTGCAAGACCGAGTCCCAGAGCGAGTAGCGCCGGACCGGTGACGTCGTCGATCCAGTAGCTTTGAAGCTTCGCGTCGTCTTTCAATGCGCCGTTTTTGGACAATTTCTTTAAATCAAGTTCGCTGTAGAGAGGTTTGGGTTCCTCCTTGCCTGCGGCTTCTGCCAGTTGGATTGCAGTGAGGTTTTGCGTGTGTGCTTTAAATGCCTGCCGGCAGTTTTCTTGAAAGCCTTCGTCAAACGACATGGATGGATTGTCTTTTAAACAACTCATCAGGTCTTTAACAGCGGCTTCATACAACGCCGGCTTGCCGGTTGCGATTCTGGCAAAGGCAAAGTTTGCCCGCAGGCTTGTGTCTAAGTCTTTGGCCGACAGCGCATCCGCAACAGCCTTTTGCTCCAGATCTCTATGACCGATTCGCTTCCTAATCAGATCGTCGACATCTTTTTCCTGATGCCCATCCTGAGCGATTTTTATATCTTGTGACAGGCTGGAGATAAACAATTCAAGTCGTTTTCTGTCACCCTCCTGGGTCACTACTTTTTGTGCGAAAATTGCTTGTTCGAAAAACGGTGTTGCCTTTTCGATGCCACCATCCTGGAAGAAAGTCTCGTTAGCTTTTTTCAGCAAGTCGATCGGATCTGCTTTAGCTGCATCATCTTTTTTGCCAACCAGATCATCGACTTGAACTTTGGACCGCCATTCACCTAGTCCGCGAAGCTGCCGTGTGGCAGCCATTTCAGAGTAGCTCAGAAGGACGAGCTTGCGAAATTCATTGTTTGTAGCTAGCTGCGGATTTTCTTTTACAAGCCGGCAAAGTTCAATCTCGCCTTTGTTAACATGCTCATCTTTGCCGCTGGCAATCTGGAACGCGGCCTTCATTGATCTGGCTTTTATACCGTCAGGCAAATAATCGAAGACCCTGCGTTCATCTATCTGGGCGGCCTTGTCGAGCTTGCTCAAATCGTCAAGTTGTTTTCGATACTGCTCGACTCGAGACTTGTCTCCTTTTCCCACCATTTCGTCTACGAGCGCAAGATTGGAACCGGTTTTGATTCTTACACTGAGTGTTTCAACTTGAGCCTTTCTCAAAACTTCGGACATCATGTTCAGTCCGACTTTCTCAGTCTCGATTTCCTTTTCAAACTGTTTTAAGACCTCATCAAAGTTTGCATCAAACTCTCTTAGTCTCACGGCGGCAGGCTTTTCAATTGCTTTGGCAGGCTCTAAATCGCCCTTTGATACCGCTTTTCCATCGCCCGGTTTTGCAGATAGCGGTTGTTCTTCGGCAGGCTGTTCCTTACCTACGGGTTGTTCCATTCCGACAGGCTGTTCCTTACCATCCGTCTTTCCGGCCACTCCAAATCCAGTTTTTGCAGTCTGGGCAAATACCATATCCGAAAAATTTGGAAGCGCATAAATACAGTTTTCTATGGAGATTGAGCGATTGACTGGCTTGTTCGCGTCTGGCTGCTTTTCTAAAAGTTCAGCAGCGTCGCCGCCGAGATTTTCCCGAGCCTCTTCATTGTCGTAAGTCGATTGCTGGTCAATTTCTTCCAGTGGCGTGGCGTTGCGAGCGGACGGTGCCTTAGTGAGCTCGAGCAGATCGATTAGGACTTCGCCCATCTTAGCTGCATTCGGGTCGTTGTCGGGATTGGTTCTTGTCATGATCGACCTGGACCGGGGCGTGTCCTCCGTAGATATGCTCGAAAGGACATTCTTAGACAAGAAAACACGTTGTTCTCGTAATATCAAAAGTTCAATTTAAAAGACTACTGTGTCAGCTAAGCAGCGATTTCATCAGTTTTGGCATAGCTTGAGCAGTGTCAATTTCCACAGTTTTTTCTTGTTCAGATCGAACTACACCAGGTCGCGATGGTGCAACGATTGAATCAACGTTTTCGACGAATGCAGTTTTTCGGACCATATCCTCTGATTACTCTTTGAATC
>CAZRMH010000112.1:0-5524 GCA_964600935.1 uncultured Candidatus Obscuribacterales bacterium | reverse complement strand
GATATGTTAGTGGCTTTGCGAAGATCATCCATATACAGAACTGAATCCGCCAGTGAATGCAAATCAGAAAAACAATATAGACAACTCAAAGGATTGATGAAAAGCTCGCTATCAGCAGTTCTCATGGGTGGCATCGTAGTCACCAAATTCACCATCTAGCGCGGAGATTATTGAACTGACAACAACAATGCTTGGACTTTTCTCTATTCGACTAAAAACAAATCGATATGCATACAGAAGCTGTTTCACTTCGGGCATTATTTTCAGAAGAGAAATCACTCCGCGCCGTGGGACCAAAATAAAGTCCGTGAATAACGAACGCGACTGCCAATGAAAGTTATGGCCAGAATGCCCTGCTCGGAACCTCCTTTTTCGCATGAACGCAGCCTACAGTTTTACCGTCACTCGACACCGCAATTGAGAAGCCTCCGTCACGCAGAGTGTAGACATTGTACTTTCCGTCGTCGGTTTTAGTTGGTGGCAGGAATTTTTTCTTCACAGCCGGTTCATTGAAATTGCCTATGCCGATACCATCTGCGGTGGTGAATGAATGTGAATTGAAGGCGACCTGAGCCAATTTGTTATCACGCAGCAACAAGCTCAGGAAAGTTTTTCGCTGCGCGGAAACATATGTCATCACGTTATTGGTTTCAGTTGTTGGGGAACTGAAAATTGTTAAAATCGCATCTTTGCCCATTCCCAAAAGCGCACTGCCCATCGTCTTTCCGGGCACAATATCGACGACCTTGTTAGGATTGCTCGGCGGCGGGGTGATGGGTGAGACTCCCGTAGGGATCCCTTGCCGGGTGCTTGTTTTCACGTTCGTGGATGCGGCGGTGCTTGCAGTCTGGACTGCGGTCCGTTTGTCCGTTATCGGCGCAGTCGTCTTCGCTAACTGTTCCTTACCTTGTGCCGGCAGCCATGTAGGGTCGAAATCGGCAGAATTCTGGTTGGTGACTACGCCGACTTCTGTTTCGGAATCTTTGACAAACAGCAATCCACCACCTTTGCGTTCGTAAATTGTCATTCCGTTGCCGAGCGCACGTCTGGCGAAGTTTGTATCAGTTGCTTTATCGATAACACCGTCAAACGATTTGGTATTGATACCATCAACGGTGCAAAACGCCGGTGAAGAAAAGGCTATGTCGTTCAAGATATTATCTTTAAATCGCAGCGCTAAAAAATTTCGACGATCCTGTGAGCGATAAACCAAAACGTTCCCGTTCGTTTGCGTTGGTCGTCCGAGCATTCCCGAAATCTCGTCTCTAGTCATGCCCAGGCGCGTTCTGCCTACGCCTTTTCCAGGCACGACCATGCTGCCAGGGCGAGGCTGCAAATTGTCTGCAGGTAGTCGAGACTCATTGCTGCTCATGCGTTGAACAGTCGGAACGGCAGTCGATGCAATTTGCGTCGGCTCGACTTTTCCCTGTGGAGCTTGAACTTTCGACATACTTTGTGATGGCGGGCGAGTTTCCTTCTCTTGATTCGCGGTCCCAGTTTCTTCTAAACCCGGCTGAGGATTAGCTGGTTTACTCGCAAGAATAAGATCGTTGCCTTTCCACTCGCTCTTCATCAAAGGCGTTTGCAGAACTCCTCGTTCTCTCAAAACAGTATTTTGCACCTGGTCTTTCAACGAGTCATAAATCTGACCAAGAGTGGCTTGCCCACCTTTACTTCGCAGAGCCGCGATTAGCTTCTCCGTGAATACGCTGTTGGTGGTTGATTTGCTCTCCCACGAGACCTGATCGTCTTTACTCGAAGTAATAACTAACTGCCCAGACCCCGCAGCGACCTCTGCAGCATCGACGCCACTCCGGAAAAGTCCTTTGGCACCACCCGTGGTAGTGGTAGCACCGCTATGACAGGCATCGAGGAAAATTACGACGCGGTCGCAATGAATGCGTTCTCGGATGTCGCGGGCAAGTTTCTGCATCGGAATTCCGCTCGTGTACAAGTCGTTGACATCTGTGTCGTAAGCGAGCAAGTAATTTTGCCCTCCGACGTCGAGTTCGGCACCACTGCCATGAGTAGATATAAACAGAACGACAAGATCGTCCGGATTCGCTACACGCGGCAGCCATTTATTTCCGAGTTCCGATAAAATTCGTTTTTCAGTTGCGTCTTGGTTAACCAACACCTTCACATGGTCGCGAGCAAAACCAGCTTCTTCAATCAAATAATTCGCAAAATCCTTAGCGTCCTTGGCCGGATAGCGAAGATTTATTTTTGGATTCGCGAATTCACTGATACCAATTACGAGCGCCCATTTGTCTCTTATCGGACGATTAACGTCCTGGTCCGCACTATAACCCGGATTTATGCAAAACGGTGCCACCACCATCAGTATCGCTATCAACGCTGGTTTTGGACTCCGAAACATCAAAAAATATTCCTCATTTTGTTGTTTGCCCACACCGCTTGGGCGCTCGCTGACCCACACCAAGTGATGACCATAACATTTTTTGCTTCAGAGTCACCACGCGAAAAGGTGAATTTAATTTGTCTCGGCAGGTATTTTAGATTCGATTGCGTTAGCTTTTAACTGCATATCATGTGCTTCGGAATTTCGTCCGGTCTTTCTCAACAAATCCGCATGGTGTGTCATTGAGGCAGTAAGATGCTTTTGATAATGGGGTGTCGTCTCCGTCCGGAATTCTTGCTGTGCACTTTGAAAGAGCGGCTCTGCTTTGTCGTACTTGCCTAGTTTCGTGTAGACCTCGGCTAGATTTTCGCGCGCATCTGCCGCGTAAAACGAATCACGACCCCATTCTTTGTCCTCTATCGGAATTATTGCCTCGTACAATGGTTCAGCTTTTTCATACTTGCCCTGCAGGGTATAAGCATCTGCCAACGCTCGGCTAATGTGTGCGATGAACTTCGCATTCAAATTCTCTCCACCTTCCTGCAATGCATCCTCTAATAGGGGCTCCGCCTTTTCCGGTTCCTTCCGTTTCATGTATAAACTTGCTAAGTCATCCTCGATATCAAGCCTTTGAGGGTCGCTCTTCTTTGAGTGTTTTTCTTTAATTTGCAGAGCTCTTTTGAAGTACGACTCTGCTTCCTTCAGTTCAGCATCGTTTCCGTATCGCGAATAGAATCTCGCGAGACCGCGCAACGGAGAAACAAGCCATTCAGAATCGGAACCGAAAGTTTTCTCTCGCTTAGTCAAAACTGATTTGTACAGTCTGGCTGCTTCATCACTACGTTCAAAGCTTTCCTCCGAACAAATGGTTGCCATATACAAGGGAACCGGGTCTGCAACAACGACGTAAGCGATTCCCGCGATTGAGGTAACTGCGGCGACAGCGAGAGCGCAGAGCCATGGATGGTTTATGATTGTTGCAAGCGGCATTCAATTGTCCGTGATTAGGATCGAGGCGTAACTATTCTATAAACCCAATGTGAGCAGCGATAAAACAACTCCATCCGGCAGAACGAAACTTGTTCCTTTTGTTGATTCTTGCTCGTCGATTTGGATGTAGCTACCGGTAGTGTGGTCAAGAGTAAAATGTTTTGTTCTTGCGGCGTTGGTGGTGCTTCTTCGGACCCATAGGTTTTGCCTAGCCGCATACGAAGGACAGTGAACCGAAGCTCATGCTCTCCACTGCGTGGGCCGGCACGATGATAGTCGAAGTGCCGCCTCGTTTCATCACTTCGTACAACAGTTCATGCCGTGCAATTGGAGCGCCATCGGATTGTCTTTTTCCAAGTGACTTGCTTGTGCGAACTGTTCTGCAATTATTACTTCGCTTTGTCCGAGCATTTTGCGAGCCTGCACTTCTCTATCGGCTTGCGCGACAAGACTCGTTGCGTGCTGGAGAACATCAAAAGTAAAAAATCCTGACAAATCCATCTGCTCATCATCGTTCTCACTCGTACTCGCGAATTCTATTTGGCTTCTCGCGAACTGGTTGAACGCACGAAGCCTGCTACCTTTTTGTACGCAAAAGAAAATATCCATGTTGAAACAGCGCACAACGATCCGCCGATGCCAGCAAAAATCAAACTCGTTTGCTGTCCAGAAATGGCGTTCGCTGTCGAATAAATTGTGAATACAAGTGCAACTACAGCTGTGATCATACTGAGTATGGCCAAACCCAGACAGATAGATGCAAAGAAAAACTCTATTATGCTTCTCATGCATGAATTTTAGAGTAGCCAGTCGAAAAACATAGGTGTCGCCAATCAGTTAATGAAGTGATTGGGCAGTAGAGAAGCCCGCTCCGTATTTCGTTTCCGGCATCAACACTGTGCTCGACTCGCCGTGCTCAGTGTTCTCAGAGCGATTTTTGAAACTTGCGGTGTTCTAATTCTAGCGCGACGGTACCAGTCAAGTTTAGCTAAGATTAGATCTTCGATGCTGGCCAGATAAACCATTCTCTCGGAGTCTTGTGATACTAGATATAGTGCACGTCGATGGAACTCGTTTTCGTCAAAAAGGGTTTTAGTTATGAATATGTTGATCTTAAGTAGCCGCAGACAATCGGTAGTCGATGTCGCTCATTCTGGGCGACCGTTTCATGCCAAATTTACGAAGTACTAATGGTTTGGTCGCCATCGAGATATCGCGCCCTGTAGGAATCGAACCTACGATCTCTTGGTTCGTAGTCCTAGGGGCGGGGGTTTTCTGAGAGTCACTGCAGCTTCCTCTAGCTTGCTAAAAGTAGCATGGCAAGCCAGTCTTCGCGTGTGGTATACTTGCTAAAGATTTTTCAAACTAACCAACAATTCCTGATACCAAAAATAATACCAAGCAAGAACTCGCACTCGGCGGACACGAAATTGCTCTCCTCGCTGCACGCCGAGAACGAAACAGCGGACCACCAGAACCGCAGTCCGGAATCAACGCTGGGATCCGCTTAAAATTGAACGTACAATTCGGAATGTATGTCTTTCCAGGAACGGGATCGACAGGACACCTTACGGATATAAAAAAATCGTGGAGCACGTTTCGCAAAAACGCTGGATTCGGCGGTGATAAGCACGTGTACGGGCTAACTCAGCAGGACGCGGTTAGAGATGCTCGACAACAGGCGCACAATGCCTGGCTCCAAGTAAAGGAAAACGATACGAGCGTGAAGAGGACCAGGCGCAAAAGACATAATAGGATGCTTTCGCAGGTGGCAGCATAATTGGAGATCTATGAGCGAGAAGAAAATTCTGATCATTGCAGGGCCAAATGGTGCCGGGAAAACTACTTTCGCCAGTGAGTTTTTACCGAATGAGGCTGGTTGCCCGGCGTTTGTTAATGCGGATCTTATTGCGTCTGGTTTGTCTCCATTCGATCCACAAATTGCAGCCAGAAAAGCCGCCCGAATAATGCTTGAGGAAATGAGATCGCATGTTAGAAGAGGCGGTAACTTTGCCTTCGAGAGTAGGCTTGCGGGACGTGGCTACATAAAAATCATTCGAAACTGGTGCAAGCAGGGATATCAGGTTAAGCTATACTTCTTATCACTAAATAACCCAGAAGAGGCTATAGCTCGCGTGGGTGCTAGGGTTCGGCAAGGGGGGGCACCACATC
>CAZRMH010000111.1:0-20631 GCA_964600935.1 uncultured Candidatus Obscuribacterales bacterium | reverse complement strand
TCGGTTAGCGGTTTTTAAGATACTCAGGAGATATCTGGTGCCAACCATCAACCAATTAATCCGACATGAACGCAAGAAGATCACCTTCAAGTCCAAGTCGCCAGCCCTTAAATCCTGCCCTCAGCGCAGAGGCGTTTGCACGCAAGTGAAAACGACCACACCTAAGAAGCCGAACTCGGCACTTAGAAAGATTGCTCGGGTTCGCCTCACCAACGGTCTTGAAGTGACCGCGTACATCCCGGGTGTCGGTCACAACCTCCAGGAACACAGTGTTGTTCTGATCAGAGGCGGACGGGTCAAGGATCTTCCAGGTGTCCGTTACCACATCGTTCGCGGCGCGCTCGACACAGCTGGTGTCAAAGATCGCATGCAAGGTCGTAGCAAATACGGCACCAAGAGACCTAAACCAGGTGCTGCAGCCGCAGCAGCTGCTAAGGGCGGCAAGAAGAAGTAAGTATTTTTGACGGCGGTCATCGCCGAAGTTAAGCAGTTTATTGTTTAGGAAAACGAGTAATGTCGAGAAGAAATCAAGCAGTTAAGCGACTTCCACCGCCGGATCCGGTTTTCGAAAGCCCGCTGATCAGCCGCTTCGTCAATCGCATGATGCAACGCGGTAAAAAGAGCACGGCTCAGAGATTGTTCTACACCGCCCTTGGTATCATCGAAGAGAAGACCAAAGGCGAAGCGCTCGAAGTATTCAACAAAGCAGTGAAGAACGTCACTCCGCTGGTCGAAGTCAAAGCTCGCCGCGTCGGTGGTTCTACATACCAGGTGCCTGTTGAAGTAAAAACTTCCCGCGGAGTTGCTCTGGCGACCCAGTGGATCATCACCAACAGCCGCAAACGTGGTGGTCGTTCATTCGCAGAAAGACTTTCAGCTGAGTTGATCGATGCCGCCAACGGCAACGGTGCTTCAGTCAAAAAGCGTGACGACACGCACAAAATGGCAGAAGCCAACAAAGCTTTCGCTCACTATCGTTATTAATCAGTACGAGTAGCGCTCACGCGCCTCGAACAGAATCGCGCTCGCCTGGAGGTTATACCCCAGGTTTTGTGCTTTAGATAAAGCCGGCAGAGCGGTTTTGTGTTATCGTCAATTAAAGTAGGGTTGGCTGAAAACGAAAGATCCGCGCTTTACGGAGCCCTTCGCTTTACATCAACCGAGCATCTTTTAGTTTCAAAAAGCTCAATACTTTTTAGACGACCTATTCAAAGACGCTTATTGCAGGCGGGTTTTCAAATAACCGCGGACGCAACTGGATTATTCGTTTTGTTCTGAGAATGCATTCTCATCCGCAGAATTGTAACGATCAGAATTGAACAAAATAGTGGTTTCCATCGAAATACTGAAAACCCGTGTTACTTTCTCTAGAAGGTAATAGAAGACCTACTCTTCGAATGAATTGCGCAAGCGATCTCTACGGACAACTCATCTCTCAAAGGCAGTGTCATGGCAATGGTTGAAAAAGAAAAGGAAACAATCGCGATCTCCAACGATCTGAAGGATCTTCGCAACATGGGTATCGCCGCGCACATTGACGCCGGCAAAACCACTTGCACCGAGCGTATCTTGTTCTACAGCGGTCTTATTCACCGCATGGGAGAAGTACACGAAGGTACATCCGTCACCGACTGGATGGAACAAGAGAAGGAGCGTGGTATCACAATCACCGCTGCTGCTATCCGATCGCAATGGAAAGGCAAAAAGATCAACCTGATCGACACACCAGGACACGTCGACTTCACAGTTGAAGTAGAGCGTTCGATGCGCGTTCTCGACGGTGTTGTCATCGTTCTTTGCGCAGTAGCAGGCGTTCAACCACAGACATTGACAGTGTGGAAACAAGCCAACCGTTATCAAGTTCCGCGTATGATCCTCGTCAATAAGATGGATCGCTCCGGCGCTGATTTCTTCAAAGTTGTTAAACAAGTAAAAGAAGGTCTTCCAGGTCAACATACAACTCTGGCAAACGCTCACCCGATTCAAATTCCAATCGGCGCAGAAGCTGGTTTCATCGGTATCGTCGACCTGATCGAAATGACCGCGACCTTCTACGAAGAAGATGATCCATTGGGTCGCAAAACCAAAGTTGGTGAAATTCCTGCCGACTTGAGAGAAGAAGCAGAAACATGGAGAGCCGCTCTGGTTGAAGCAATTGTTGAAACCGGCAGCGACGACCTGATGACTCGCTTCCTGGAAGGCGAAGAGATCAAGCCTCAAGAATTGCGCGACGCTCTCAGACAAGCTGTCATCCACAACCAGATCATCCCGATGCTTTGTGGTTCCGCTTTCAAAAACAAAGGCGTACAGCCTCTTCTCGATGCCATCATCGACTACTTGCCTTCCCCTCCTGAAGCCAAAGCCATCCGCGGTATTCTTCCAAACGGCGAAGAAGCAGAAAGACCGAGCGATCCTAAAGCTCCATTTGCCGGTCTCGCTTTCAAAGTAATGAACGATCCGTTCGTCGGTAAGCTCACATTCGTCAGAATCTACAGCGGTAAAATCACCGCCGGTTCTTACGCTTTGAACAGCACCAAAGACAAGAGAGAGCGCATCAGCCGTTTGATTCAGCTTCAAGCCGACCAACGTACCGATATTCAAGAAGCCACCGCCGGCGACATCGTTGCTTGCGTAGGTTTGAAAGACACCACCACTGGTGACACGCTTTGCGACGACGCAAACCCTATCATTCTTGAATCTATGAACTTCCCTGAGCCTGTAATCTCGGTTGCTATCGAACCGAAGACCAAAGCTGACAACGAAAAACTTGGTGGCGCTCTTGGCCGTTTGGCTGAAGAAGATCCAACCTTCAAAGTCAAAGTCGATCATGAAACCGGACAGACCATCATCGCTGGTATGGGTGAACTCCACCTTGAAATCATCGTTGACCGTCTGTTGCGCGAATTCAAAGTCGAAGCCAACGTCGGTAAACCGCAAGTTGCATATCGTGAAACTTGCCGCCAACTCGCCAAAGCAGACGGCAAATTCGTCCGTCAGTCCGGTGGTAAAGGTCAGTACGGTCACTGCGTTATCACAGTCGAACCGAACGAGACCGGCAAAGGCTACGAGTTCATCAACAAAATCGTCGGTGGTGCCATTCCTCGCGAATACATCCCTGCCGTTGACGCCGGTGTCAAAGAAGCGATGGTCGGTGGCGTATTCGCCGGTTATCCAATCATCGACATCAAAGTCACGCTCCTCGACGGTACCTTCCACGCCGTTGACTCATCTGAAATGGCGTTCAAAATCGCCGGTTCGATGGGCTTCAAAGAGGGCTTCATGAAGGCTAAACCAGTACTCCTCGAACCGATGATGAAAGTCGAAGTCGACGTACCGGAAGACTACATGGGCGATGTAATCGGCGACCTCTCCAGCCGTCGCGGACGAATTGACGGTATGGATACAGTCGATAAGCAATCTAAAGTCCGAGCTCACGTGCCTCTGAGCGAAATGTTCGGTTATGCAACCGACATTCGCAACAAGACCCGTGGTTCCGGTACTTTCGTAATGGAATTCGCAGCCTACGAAGAAGTTCCAAACAACATGGCTAAAGAAATCATCGAAGGCAAGGCCGCTGCTAAAGCTGCTGAAAAGAAATAGTTCTGAAGGCATCCATTAGGCTGTCTGAGAATTGAATAAAACTAAAACGCGCTTTGTTTGATCACAAGGCGCGTTTGTTTTTGTTCAACTTCCATGCAAAGAGGGTACCATTTTAGTAGTTGAGACTTTTGTCTCTGCTCGCTTACCACTTTGAGGATGTCATGAAGTATCTGCACAGCGGCTACATTCTATTCTGCGAAAAAGCTGAACACGACGATTGCGGTATGCTGAACGTCTATGGTCTCTTTGACGTGCTAGAAGTCAGTGAGATACCGACCACGATGAATTGCTCGTGGGTAGTAGGCTTTGGAACGCCTTACGAACGGCGTCAGTACAAGGGTGAGCTCACCGTTGAGAATCCAAAAGGCGAGCAGGTTCTCTCTCAAGAATTCGCCGCCAATGACCCTAATGACATTTTCAAAGGTCATTACGTTTTCAAACCAGAAATCAATATCGACCACGATGGCGCCTGGACAGTCAAAGTCACTCTGCGCAACTGGAAAGATGAAAACATGTGGGATATTCAGCGCCAGTTCTGGTGCACTCTGCAGACAGACAGCCCGCCTGATCCATAAGAGGCTAGATTACGTCGTCAAGAAACCGACGGACGGAAGAGTTTCACTCGCGCTCCAACTTAGTTTGAACCAGTCGGATGCAATTGCCTGGTATATAGAGCGAAAGTCTAAGTCAGTCGATAGGCCAGCGTTCGAAACCTGAGTGTTGCCATTATAAATGCCGCCCTTCACGGACGAGCCCACGGCAAAGCACACGCCAGTGGAACCATGATCCGTTCCAAGCGTCGAGTTCTCTTTTAAACTTCTACCAAACTCTGAATAAACAAAGACGAGCATGTTATCGAGTTCGGAACGGAGCTTTTCAATTGATGTCGATAACTGCCGGAGCGAATCAAAATGCTGGTCCCGCTGGTCAACGTGAGTGTCAAAACCATCGATTACGACTTTTGAGATGGAAGTAGTCGCGGGGCGCATTCGCTCATACCAAGTGCTTTTCAGTTGTTCGTCAGGACTTGCGGTTTCCCAACTACGACTGGCGCGCATGTGTGACTTGGTCAAATCTGCAGAGCAACCGACTTTAGGAAATACTGCCACCACTCCTTCGTGATATAGCTCTGCAAGCTCATGAAGAGCGGAGTTTAATGCATATCTCTCGTCGAGCTTTATAAGTTCATTGCCATGTAATGCGATATTCGGACGAGACGAATAATAGTCTTCGTCCGTGTATGGAACGACAGTGTTGAAACCATCGTTTCCGCCACGCAGGTAGATCAGCGCAAGAGATCGTTCACGTTTTCCATCTGCCCATCCTACCTTCGGAGATACGTTCAAACCATGCGTTAATAACACAACGGATGAGACACCGTAAGTTAGAAATTCTCGACGAGATAAATCTGCGTTTTCTTCTTTTGTCATTCTCAGGATTTCTTCTCTTCGGCGTCATGTTTTGCTTGTTCCAACTCAGCAGTCTTCTTCACGAAAGCCAGCCGTTTATGGATGTCTTGGTGAGCGGTAAGATGTTGCAAAAAGTCCTTTGCTGGAATCGATAAACCACTGTCGATATACGACGTCAGTTTGACAAGCGTGGTCTTAGTTCCTTCAACAGGTTGAAGAATCCAATTTCCTTCGAAAACCTTGAGCTTATTGGAATTCACTAGTTGATAATCGACTCGCGTGTAGGGAGTCTCAACTTCTTCGTAAGTGCAATCGACATCACCGAGAACCGGCAAACCGGCAAATTTTTCCCTAACGATCGTTCTTCCCTTTTTTTCTTCGACAACGCTCCGCTTTGAGGCGTCGGAGTGATGATACGCACGAATCGCGCGAAAAATTTCTTCAGGGGTTGCATTGATCACCACCTTGCTGACAACACCGGTCATCTCTTTGTGAGTCTCAGCCTGCGAGCTTGAAGCAATCGAGACAAAGCAAATCATCACAAAGGAAAGAACCAGTGCGGATTTCATCCTCTCAATCAACGACCCTGTCTTCATATTCCACACTCCCGAATCTCAAAGCTCTGAGCGCATCTGAGTAGTAAATCCAATGAGCCTACTATCTTAACCTGAGGCACATCTCAGTTCAATTAACTGAATCGTCAGCCTCCAATTTCGACCGTATTTTTCTCGCGGTCTCCTTGTCTGAAGCCGCTTGAGCGGTTACTTTCAATTTCTCGTATACCTGTCGTCGAACTTCATACGCCTCCCAGCATTCGGGATCAATAGACAGCGCTTTCTGACAATCTTCAATTGCGTCCTGGTCACGCTTTCCATGAAATTTCGACAACGCGCGTGTCGAGTAGACACGGCTAACTTCTGACTTGTTATGCAGCAAACTCAATGCCATCGTGCATGAGTCAATCGATTTCTGAAACTCACCGAGTTTGTCTTGGACGATTGCCAGCTGCCAGTGCGTAGCACCATATGTAGGGTCATACTGCAGTCCACTTTCGCAGGTTGCGATGGCGCGATGATATTTTTTGCAGTCGGTAAAGATTTTCGCCAAAAGCGTATACGGCATTGGCAATTCTAAATCTAGTTGGTTCGCTATTTTTGCGTCGTTGAAAGCATCCTTGGTTTTACCGGCATGATATTCACTGAGCGCTCGAGCATAATATGCAACGGCGTTATTGGCGTCCTTGCTTACTGCAAGCCTGGCATCGCGTGCTGCTTTTTCAATCTTATTTGTTCGAAAATTAGCCAACGAGCGATAGGCATAATCGGCTGCGTTGCCATCACCTTTAGCAATCAAGTGATCAAAATCTTTGATAGCAAGCTCGTCTTGACCGAGCTGATAGTAGGCATGGCCACGCGCACTATAGCTGACCGAATCATCTTTGTTGATTTCAATCGCCTTTGTAGCGTTGGTCACCACGGCTTGCCAATGCGAGTCGACGGCATAAGCCTGCGCTTTTGCTCGATATGCCTGCCATGAGTCAGGATGCATTTTCAGATACTGATCTAGAAAACCAATCTCGATAATCGTCTGACAATATTTATCCATCATTGTCATACTCCAGCTATCGATCATTGGCGTTTGAATAAGCAAACCGTTGCAATAGACAACAGCGGCGATAAGCAACACCTCAAATCCTGTTATAAAGCTCCTTTTCATCGCTGCTTTACCTGTGGGTCAGTAGTAACAGTTTGTCCCGAATTTGCCCGGAGTTTCCAAATTGCAAATCTATTACAGCCTCCGACCGGCTCATAGATACTGAGAGCATCGTAGAACGAGCGATACTTCAAAATTGAATTATAGAGAGTCCAGCCGTGAGGCTCTCCACTAAATGCCTCTATCGCGATTAGCTTCGGTTGCCACTTTCGAATGTCCTGAATAATTTCAGAGACCACTCTTGAATCCTC
Source organism: uncultured Candidatus Obscuribacterales bacterium (assembly GCA_964600935.1). Classification (GTDB taxonomy): domain Bacteria; phylum Cyanobacteriota; class Vampirovibrionia; order Obscuribacterales; family Obscuribacteraceae; genus JADYXR01. The sequence goes on along the minus strand of CAZRMH010000111.1, from coordinate 13,658 downwards.
AGTCATTGCCAACTCGCGGGTCTTAAGGTCACCATAGAGATAATTAGTCATGCGCAAAGGGAAACACCAGATATATCGGCAACCCGGTTGGCGTTCCAATCGCAATTGGGCTTGGTGCGCATTTGGTGTCAATGTATGCAAAATTACTACTTTGTCGTTTGGTCGCGTCTCTCGAGCAAGCACCCCGTCCAGGGTTTCAAACGTTGAACTTGTTGCAGAACTGTTGTGAACTAAAAAAGTCGAGACAGGCATCAACAGGGCACCATAGACAAGAAAAACAATGGTGGCAAATCGATTCCTTGCCGCCCCCGAAACAACTTGGACTTCTGATTGATCGGATGGACAATACAGACGCAGTGCCGGAAAAAATCGAGACAGCATTTTAATCAGCCCCTCCGAAATCATGGCGAGCATGACGTTGCAGACCAGGAAATATCCGCAAATAGCAGGAATAGATTGATAGGACCAACCCCGCCCCTGAACAAGATAGAGAAGCAATCCTGCGGCAGTCCAGACCAGAAGTGAACCAAGCAGCACCGATCGCGAAGTAAAGAAAAATGCAGCCGCGCAAACGCATATCGCAAGTCCGGAATTCCCCAAAATCTGCCCATCAGGCTGAGCGAACAGAAGCATGCGCAATGGTTCTGGTGCGAAGAACGCGCCGTAACCTTGACTGACAAAGGGCACCCAGCGACTGTAGTAAGTTTGAATATTCGGAATAAAATACGACACGAGAAAACAGACTAGAAGGGTAATGACCAGAGAAATGTATTCTGGTGCTACGAAAGCCTTTCGCCACCGTAACTGGTGTCTGGGTATCAACACGAAATAGACTTCCAACACACACAGGAGAATCAAAAACTGCGGCTTAACGAACACTGTCAGCGCACAAGCGATGCCACAGACGACGGTCAGACAATGGCAAATAGTCGTAGAATCTGGCTCGGTCCAACGTAACCAGCGCATAAGAAAGATCGGAAAGAATGCCAATACGAAGATGTGCTCGCGTTGTCCAAAGTGAAATCCAAGAATGAGATTGAATAACAGAAAGCCGCACATCATCGGTGCGATAACCAGCCAGTCTCGATAGTTGATTTGTTTCGCCGAACGAACTACCAGAATACCGGAGAGTCCGGATAAGGCAATAGCAAGCCAAACCGTCATCGACCACACTGTCGAGATCGGCACTTTTAGTAAATGCGATAACCAGACCGGAGGAACTGCCAGGTAAAAAATTATCGGTGGAAGCAAATCAACGAAATCGGCAAATGGTTGTTTGCCTTGTAAAAGCATTTTTGCACACAAAAAATAATACGCGCAGTCATAGTTAACATAGTCTTGCAAATCGGCGAGCACTAAATGCATAAGTTGAGCGAGAATGACGATCGCAGGAACAACAAGGATCTTGATTGGGTATTTTAAACTTTCAGCATTTGGCGTTGGAATTTCCGACTTTTCTTGCTCAGAAGAGATGCTATTCATGCGCTCCTCCTGTGGCAGGAATAAACTTTCCTGGAACAACTCCAGATCGCGATCGAAAAATCGCAAAACCGTTAGACTCACCAATCGGCTCGTACCGGCTGAGCGATCTCCTGATTGAGTTGTTATCCCACAAGCGTTGATAGAGAGGCCACGGACAGCGTGCTTCGATGGCAATCAGCCTGGGCTCAGTCTTCTCGATGTCCTGACCAATTTCGGCAATAAACCTGGACATCTCCGCCTGCCACCTCCCTCCGTTTGGCCCAGATTGAAGGTAGAGCAACATTGGAAACGGAAACGCCCACATAAATCGAGTAGCTTGTCTGCGATTCGTGTGAATCACAAGTGGATAAATGGCAGCAAAATTGGTTCCAATGATCAAGACATTGTCGCCCTGTTTGGTTTCTCGCTCCACCACCTCATCGAGAGTAGCCAGAGAGGTAGCAGACGCAGTGCTGCTATGAACAAGGTAGCCAGAGGTTGTTAGTGAAACCATTCCGTATACGAGAAATACGAGCACCGCCAATCGATTCCTCGCTGTTCGAAACTCATTGGAGGTTGCCACTGCCGGCAAGCCATTTTCAGGAGATGAGGTGCCATACGATCTGAACAATTCACCTCTGAGAACAACCTCTTCATTGAAGCAGGACTTTAGGAATGATAACTGCGGTACAAACTTAGTGAGTTTCTCGATCAACCAGATCGAAAGCTGCCCAAATAGAACCCCGGCAACTAGAACATATCCAGCCACCAGAGGTATCGAGTGATAAGGCCAGCCTTTGCCTTGCATGAGGTAAATCGCCGAGCCCGCAATCGTCCAGACCAATAATGGTGCAAACAAACTAGAGCGACGAATCATAACTATGGAGGAAATCATCACAACTCCCACTAGCAGCCGATCACCCATAAGCTGCCCAAAGATCGTTGCGAATAAAAGGACGTTTATGGTCGTAGTGTTGAAGGCCGCATAACCTTGACTGACAAGCGGTACCCAACGACTATAATACTGATCGATGTTCGGAATGAAGCATGACAATAAGAAACAAATCAAGAAGGTTGTAATACCTGCCACTACTTCCGGTGCCTTTCTGAACATATAGCGCTGTTTCTGAAATTGAACGATAGCGAGCAACAGCCAGTAAAATTCAAGGGCAATCACAATAGCAACAACGTGCGGTTTTATAAAACTGACAAGCGCGCAGGCGACACCTGCACCGGCTGCAATATAAGGATTGACTGGATTGCCCAGGCTTCGTTGCCATCGACAGAGAAACACCAGGAAGAACCAGATCACAAACAGAAACTCTCTTTGCCCTGTGTGATAGAGAAACACCAGATTCAACAAAAGGAAGCTTGTGAACAAGGGTCCCAGCGATAGCCAATCATTGAGACGCATATTCGTGGAATTGCGAGTGATGGCAATTCCGGCAATCACGGACAAAATCACGGTAAAAAAACAGGTTAGTGACCAGGTCAATTCAATTGTGAGACCGACTATTTTAGAAAGGATCAATAGCGGAATCAGGCTATAGAATGCCAATGGTGGGACCATGTCGACGAAATCAACAAATGGTTTCTTGCCATCCATAAGCAACTGAGCACCGTGAAACAAAAAAGCGCAGTCGTGATTGATAAAATTCGGTTCGGCAATAATGGCACTCATAAACTGCGCCAGCAGCACCACTGCCGGTACTACCAACAGTTTCAATGGATAGGTTATTGAGAGTTGTGCTCTTTCAAGCCTCTCAGAAACAATAGGCGGAGCAGCAATGACAGCGGCGTCGAGCATTTGATCAGCATCATCAGTGGTTGAACGAGTCGAGTCCGTCATAGCTAGATATTGCTCCCGGGCGACTCTTCATCAGAGCCTTCGGGCAGACGATCTGTCCTGATAAAGAGAAACAATCCGCTTGATCCCCAGGTCGAACATGGCCAATATCTGACGATTCGATAATCCTGCATGAAGGTTTCGTTTTTCGTCAGACCGTAGTCGGTCCAGATCTCCAGTGACAAAAAGCAGTCTGGTTTTAAAGCCAAAATGGAATCAACAGGGACCGACATCCAGACGAACCGCCTCGAGTAGTCGCATCGTGGCACTGGGAAGAACGGCAAGCACTCAGGAGATTGCAATCCGCCAAGGTCAATCACTTTAGTTTTGGTGATCAAATAATAAGCGATCGCGCCTGGTTCACATGTAGCTAAGGTTCGTGTGTAGCCGGCATTGCTGCTGTTCAAATAGTCGGACGCCTTTTTGTACGCGATAATTCGATCGTTATCGGGGAGCCAGACAAAGAAGAAAGTATCTGAAATTAAGGGACGAACAATCAGATAAACAAAAAACGTTATCGCACAGGCACGAATCAAGACGGTGCCACGAGCCAGTCGAAGGCGAAACAGTTCACCAGCCAGTAGTGACACTGCCAGTGGTGCGACAAGATTAAACCAGCAAAAATACCAAGTAAAGTTAAAAGGGTTGGTGGCGGTGAAAAATAGCAGTATTAAAACGCAGCAGTAGAAATAAAATCGCAGTGCTTGATGTTGTCGTCCCAAAATCGCGAGAGCCAGAAAGGCAAGCAGTCCTTGCAAGGACTGCGCTATCCAGGATTTTTCAAGCAGGTATTGCGGAATTTCTCGAACGCGGCTGGACAGAGAATCAAACATACTGAGCGTGGCAATCAAACTGTTGCCGAAGGTTTCATTACCGAGTGTTGATAGTACAAAGCCAGGAACACGAGCACCAGGATCAATGGAGTATTGAAACATCGTGGCGCGACCGATTGCACCATGGGGAACGATCGACCCATAGTAATAGAATAAGAATGCGTACACCCAGAACACCGGCAGTAGTGGCAGTACCCACATGGAGGTAGCAGATTTGCCCCGACGCACATAGGACAAAACGATGGCAGCGCCGAGCCAGAAGATGCCTTCCGGGCGCGTCAGTGCAAGCAGGCTGGACCCCCATGCGAATACCGCCCATCTTCCGTAAGACAATCCAAGTAACGACATGATGACAAGGAAGTCGACAATCAACGTTTCCTTACCAACGGAAACTTCCGAGATTGCGTATTTCGAGAGCGTAAAAACGAGACAGGCTAATAGTGCCTGCCAACCGTTCCGAAACAGTCTAATGCTGAGCGCATGCAGACCAATCAGGACAAGACAACTCAGAGCTGCGTTCAGCACCGTAGACAGTGCCGGGATATCAGAGAATCTAGAAATCTGCGCCAGAATATACAGAACAATCACATGCAAGTGCGAGGTAAAACCCATCACTTTTTCACCGGGATTAAAGTCGAATGATCGACCGGTGAACCAGCTCGACACATAATGGAAATCGATGTATGAATCATCCGGACCAACCGGATACTGCAGAAATCGGGTAATAACGACTGCGTAAAACAGTCCAATAAACAAAAACGTTTGGGCAACGGCAAGCAGGCGACGCTTGTCTGCGACAAGGAGCAACTGCTCGCTGACTAGGCAAAGGTATACAGTCAATGGAATCGGCGCAATAAGCGATGCTACCGCAAGTCTGGCAAATCCATCATTAAGCATTTGCATGCGGTCGATAGATTGTGTTTCAGCCATCAATGCAGAACGCATCGGCTCGGCTTGTAGATTGGCTAATGCTAAAACCAGCGCAAACGGCAATTGCAGAAGCACTATCCAAAGCCAGCCTCGGAGCTTAACCCGCATTTCGTCCCCGATTGGTGATAACCCGGTATGATAAACTATACCCGTGTTTCATGGCTTTACGTTGAATTGGTTTCACATGAAATTACCAGCGTTCACGTTGAATCGCTCGGTGAGAGGATTCATGCCATCTATCAGGGAGCGCTACATACTTCTGTCGGCATGCCTGTTGTTGACAATTCCTTTTGCGCGCGTTGTTCTTGAGGAATATTCAAACCCGAACAAGAAGATCTACCGTGTGCCGCAAGACCAGTTCGCCAATGCTTATTGGCAAGTGAAGCAAGCCCGACTTCGCAGAAACACCGAATCATTAGTTGCCACCACTATCAACCTGGCAAAGCTGTACGCAAAAGATGGTCAGTACAGTGTTGCAACAACGATGCTCGAGAATGTGCTGGAGGACGAGGCTGAAACCTCGAGGGAACGCATCGATTTATTGGCCGCGCTGGGTGATATCTATCGCGATCAGAAGACTGATGAAGGGATGAAATTGGCTCATCAGAATTACGTAGCAGCCATCGCTGAAGCCGGCGAACTTGACAACAAGCGGCTCTTGGGTAGACTGAATGTCAAACTAATCAACCTCTGCTACCTGAAAGGCAGTGACAGATTCGCTAGCGTCAAGGAGCGAGTGCCCGCAATTATTGAGGGGAAAAAGACGATCGGGTTAACCAATAAGATCGCAGAGGAACTCGACTCCAAGGAATTACGCACAGCCCTTCATAATTACTCGGCAATGATTGAACTGGAAGGAAAACAATTAGGTTTATCAGACAAAGAAAAGTCCTGGTAGCGAGACAATCTCCGCAGCGTTTTAACCAGGTGTTGAAACGGCGTCATCAGCATGTTTGAAAAGGCAGTCTGGACGTGGCAATTCGGAACAACCTGCCAGACTTTGTTATCGCAGATCGTCAACCGGATAAAGTTATTGAATTCAGTCATATTGCGTTTTCCAGACATGAAAGAGACGTCGATGATGTAAGCATCATCGTGCAATTTTTTTTGTCCGATAAAGCGCACTCGTTCCTGCCAATTGCAAATCGGGTCTTCAATAGTGACCTCGAATTGTTCATCTGGTTTTAATACCACGGGCGAGACCAGAGCGATTGTGCCACCAGATTCGCTAACCCGTAAAAGTCTCGCTTGAATTTGCGATTCACCAAACCTGAGAGTGACTGGTAGATCAGCTGGGACCGTGTGCATCGCCAGGGGTTGATTATCTTCAAGGGCAATGCAAACAGTATTGGCAAGCAAAAATACTGAATACCATCCAAACAGAATGAACGGAAATGAAAGGTCCGGATGAAACAGGTAGCGCACTGTCAGAATAGTTGAAACAGCTAGAGCGGGAACAAGCAGCAAAACATAAGGGATGCAAACTCGCCATTCCGTTAACGCCGGATCTTTAAATCCCTTGGGTGTGACAATAAATGGTTGAGCCAAACCTTGCATGAACACGGATATCAAGGCTGCCAACATAGCCGAACTTTTCAGAGTATCCAAGACGTCCGAAATGATAATCGAGAAGTTCTTTCTAGCTACGAGTAAATTACCGCGCAGACTCAATACGAAGAGCGGTGTCCAGGCAATTAGAAATTCCTCCGGCAACATCCGCGCCGGGGTAATTTGAAACATGACGAACAAAATCGGACAGAGTATCCAAATCAATCGAGGCATGAAAGAACCAAACCCTAGCAGATTGAACAACTGAATCGCGCGTTGCGGCAAAGTCAGGTTGCTGAACTTCCAATATTTCACGCCCAGGTTGAGTTGCAACGCGCCTATGCACCAACGCTTCTGTTGCGTCAAAAATGCATCCAGATTCTCCGGACTGAGCGCCAGAAGTTGTGGAATCGGAACATAAGCTATCTTCCAGCCCCGATCAAAAAGTACGAAAGAAGTGTGAATGTCTTCAGTGACTGAACCGGTACAGACTCCGCCGATTTCGTCCAACGCGGACCGGCGCAAAATCGCCCCCGAGCCAGTCCACAAACCCCCCTGCCAAAAGGCTATAGATGGCAGATAAACGTAAAAGGTCGTGGCTAGATCGGTGGCAAAACCACGATAACGCAAAGTTCTATCAATTACGGATGGATTGATTGCCCTTTGCGCACATTGCACGATCGCCACTTTTTCATCGGCTAAGAAGGTCGGTAATGCATAGTCGACTATGGTGGAGGCACAAACATGATCGGCGTCCAACGACAAAATAAATTCGCCATTTGTTTGAGAAATCGCATTGTTTAAATTGCCGGCTTTAAAATGTTCGTTGCCTTGGCGAGTAATGTAACCGACTCCCATTTCATCAGCCAGGGCTCTAAGTTCTTCGCGGTGCCCATCATCGAGAATATAGATCGCTTTGTTCGAATACCTGATCGATAGCGCACCAGATATGGTGCGGCGCAATAGGTCCACAGGCTCTCGGCAGGTGGTTATATAGATATCGACCAGATGGTGGGGCTCAGGTTTTGGGGGGATCTCGAAATCGAAAACCTGATCGTCAGGTTCACGTAACCAATAGCTGAAGGTTGCGCCCAACACCATCAAAGTGCAGTAGCAGTCGGCAATTAGTAAAAACGCAGCAGCAATATTATTGGGCGGATACTCGAATCCAACAGTGCAATTGAATCTCCAGATTAGGTATCGCAATTGAGCGATCAAACACAAGAGGAACGTATAGCGAATAATGTTTTTTCCGCGAGCCAGACTGAGGGCTAACAAAAAAATCAGACAAGTGATAGTAAGCTCTATGCTAATGGCTAATGGTGCTATGCGCGTGCAAATCGCATACCCTGTCAAAAACAGGGTTGCCACTATAATTATCCCTCGTGTCATTCTGGTCATTGCTAGTCTCCCAATGACATAAATGCAACCATTAAGAGTAACAACGAAGGCACAACTAGTGGAGAAAAAGCCAGTATACGACCCGGTGATCCTAGGAATAAGCGATATAGCAAGAGCGAGAGGGTGAAGGAGGCCAACCAAACGGGAATAGCAAGTGCCGGTATGTAGGTCTCAGCGCCTTTCAGCAAAGTTTTCATCGCTGGATCATGAATGAAAACCATAGTCTCGGGTGAGTGTGTTTTACTCAATTTAGGATTAGTCTGGAAGACCTTGGATTCTTTCTCGGTAATATTTACACCGCCTCGCAGCCTCAAAAGCAGCGGCTTCTTTGCGCTAGAATTGAGCAGTCTAGAGTTTCTATCGTAACCACAGATGGTGCAACGACTTCCGACCGGATTGGTCAGGATAAGAATAGCACCAGGTTTCGCGACTTCAGGCGGCTCTGCATCAGGGTCGGCGACCGTCACAAAGCTGGCTTTCTCCGAGACACCAGTGAAGGCGTTGGTGTAAGTGTAACCTTCGACAGTGTTCATCCAAGGTTCTTCTCTGGTTGGATATCTGCGAAGTTTATCGTAGTAAGAATTGAAGAAACCGGGATACCACCACATTCTTTCGACAACTTTGACTTCTGGAGCATTACCTGTGTAGAAGATCACACCATCATCGTCTACCAGATAATCGGCGGCAGTAATTATGAAATGCACGGACCTCTTACGGCAACCCCTGAGAAGTTTGAAAACATCAGTCAGAGCGAAATCGGGACTGACATACTTAGCACCCCAGATATCACCGTTGTCCCAATGATAGACGTTCTCCGAATCAGTAACTTTAAGGGTGTGCATCTGATCTGCGGATTTGAACTCGGCACCAACCTGCACAGGAGAAATAAATTTCCGATCGGAAGGCGAATCACGCTTGGTAGCAGCGGCGATACTGGATTTCGTACTCAATATGGTGGCCGAATCGCTTCCAATACCACTGACGGTGACTGATGAACTTGGTAAATTCAACGACAAGCCGGTCAGAATTGCAGAGATAATAACCACAATGTTCAGGACGTTCCGCTGTATTCCGGCGTTGCTGTCCTGATTCCGCGGCAAAGACTGAGCGAAGACCCGAAAGGCAAGGTCAGGCTGGTCTAGACTTAAGCAGATATCTGCGAGTCGGTTCAAGCAAATTAAGCGTCCTGACTGATCTGCAACATCACAGTGCTCAAGGGCGCGCAAATAGCATTGTTTGGCATTTTCCAGATCGCCTGAATCATACGCATGATTGGCGACTTTTATCCAATCGAAAAAATTGTCCGTCGACTGACTGGACTCGGCAAAATTAAGCTGCTCCACTCCAGAGGCAGGTTTTGCCGCGCTCTCGATAGCTTTGTCATCACCATCACCATCGACAGTGGCTCCGTGTTCGCTGCTCATAACTCGCTATTGAGGTATTGAATTCATCTCTTCGAAAAAACGCTTTTATGGCATGAGGATCTTCGTTTTGATAATCGGGTATGCGTACATTTGCTTAAAAACCATATCCTGGTCATCGTTGAATGTTACACCGAAGAACAATATCGGTACGGGCAATTTCACCACGACCTCGGTTTTCAGTTGTACGTACGGTGTTTCTCCTGGAGGCGGGCTGCCGCCAAAAGTTTGATAGTCGAAATGGGTAATGGTCGGCTGAGAGATGAAATAACCATCTGTTCTGTGAGCTTTAAGAGCGGCGTTGGCGAGTGCCGTCGCTTTCGTATAGTCACCGCCTTGGGCTGCAGCCCGTGCGGCATTCCTGCAAGCGCTATCGTTGATTGACGCAGCAAACGTAAGAATAGCGATGTCGACACCGAGAGCAGCAAAAACGATTACAAAAAAGGAGGTCGCTGCCACTTCGGCAAAGGTGAAACCAGAACGATTTCTGACTCTTCCTTTTGTTTTTAGCAGCCTAATCATCTAAACCTTGAATATTCTCAAACGGTTGTTGGGAAGTAACTCTTACCGGAAACGCGGTCGTCAATCCCGGAATAGGCAGATTGTCCATCAAGCCAGGGTGGCTGATAAGCGGGTCTATCATACCATCTAGCTCAACTTGGATTGCATAGTAATACCTATCCGGATCAGGCGGCGCGTTGCCTCCAAGCAGTCGCTGATTTGGCACCGGCAATTTTTCGTCCGCATTCGTGACCAGGTCAGTTCTGATTATGTAGACCTGAATCGGAGGGACAATAGTGATGCCGGAGAAGCTAGCTGCAGCTGCCGTGGCGACGGTGTTGGCCGTATCGACCGCAGATGGCGCACCAGTGGCTGAAGCCACCTCAAAAGTCTGGGCCTGACAGGCCTGCTTACATGCGTCGCGGGCTGCGTTCCAGAAGAAACCGAATTTGACTGACGTCATCACTATAATGATCAACGGAAATGTCATGCCCAGGATAATTATCCATAGAGCAAGTGGTGCTTCCGCTATTGACGTCCCAACACGTTTCTTTCGTAATCGTGTTTTGCTGCCTGCGATCATCTATCTCACTAAATTTACCAATTGTCTTGCTATGTTTCCCATTACAGAATCGAGGTCTTGTTTGGTTTGAGTCGGATTGGTCCAGGGCACCCTGTAATATTTTGCCCCATTCCCGGAATCGTAAGCAATGCCACCAGGGTTGGTATCACTGTAGATCGCATCAAGTTCAGGATTGAGCGCCGCATCTTGGCTCAAGGCGACGACAAAGACGGGGATGCCCGCTGCTTTTGCAACAGCAGCCTGAGCGCGAGCATCACTCTCGGCTGGTCCATTAGCCGGAGGAGGTGGATAACCAGCGCCAGTCAAGTCATAAGTAGGAACTCCGTCTGTTATCAGTACAACCGCTCGGGCAGCTCCATTTCGCGTCAACGGACCGGCACCACTATTCGGGTTCAAACGGTTGAGTGAATGGAGAAGTGCCTGGGCAGTATTGGTACCACCATCGACAGCAATCAACGAAGTCGTGGGTCCAACAGTAGTGGGCAGTCTGATAGTACTCTGGATGGCAGCATAATTATTGTTACCAGGCGTCGGATCGATATGGATACCAGGCAAAGGATAGTTTGCAGTGCCACCCTGTGGGTAAGCCCATGAGACTTTGTAATCCGCGTAGGTATCAGTCGGACTGTTACCGGCATAATTTGAGAATGCCACTAATCCGAAGTGCGGATCAGTTGTATATCGTATTTTTGTGAGGAAACCATCGACTGCCTTTTCAACCGAATAAAGCGGCTCGATTTTGCTGGCGGCTTGGATTCTATATGCATCTCTATAACCGGCTTGTGGAGCCGCTACACCGATCGCGCCGAGGTCAACGTGAGCTGCAGCGACCGTACCAGCACTCTCAAGGTTTCCAACCGATGCTTCGACCAGCGATCCAATTCCGGGGAAACTGTAGCCAAAAGCATTTAGCCCTCCAAACACCGTATTGCCATCAATATTCACGACCATGTGGGTGAAGGTGCACGGCGGATAAGTCTCAGGAACTCCCTGTGCAACTGCCGGAGCGTCAAATATAAGTCGGTCTGATTTATCCGTCTTATAGACTAACGCTTTGTCAGAGCCCACCTTGTCTTTAGAAGCGATCAGCCGTGAGGGGTCAGCTAGCGGATCAAAATTATCGATAGTCTTTCGTCTGAACTTGAAAGCCATGGGGTGACCCTGAGGGGTCGACGGAGTAGGAACCGTCAATCCGGCTGGTGTCACACCGCCGGCTGCAATCGGCGCATCTCCGGGCGGAGCCGCATCAGACAGACCGCGCAATGTATCAGTTCTGGTTGTCGGACTCAAAACGTTCTGAATTTCGCTAAAGCATTTTTCGCACGGTACTGCATATGCCGCCTGACTGTTATCGAGGTGTTGTGGTTCTAGTCCATTGACAGGATGACCTGTCAGACTGGGACAGCCGCCAGCAAAAATTGAGTTTTGAGCAGGTGGAACAGCCACTGGAATTGAATATGTTGGTGCGCCCACACCAGAATTTCCGTTGGGATCCCATTTGCGGAGGACCCAGGTGACAGGCGTCTGATCGTCCATCGAGGAAGAAATATCCAGCAGTACATACATATCAAGCGCAGGCAATGAAGCCTTTGTCGCAACTGCCACGGTGTAGACAGTATTGCCGATCCCGTACAGCGAGCCACCGAAGATCTCATACGAGTAGGCGCCGGTGACGCGAAGTACGTTAGAATTCTCCCCGCCGACGGTTCCACTAACTGGATCTACAAATTCGAAATAGATTTTCGCCTGTCCACCACCGGAAGGAGTCAGATCTGTTGGACTGGAAGCCTCGACAACTGATGTCATCGGCTCGCCAAGAATACTGTTCCTTCTGAACATATTGAGCGCCGTCGTCTTTGCATTGCCCTGGGAAGCGACGTATCCCTGAGTGGATGAAAGTAAAGTGGCCTCGCCAGCCAAAGCCGCGATATCAACGCAGGACTTAAGCTGTTCTCGCGCGAGAAGAATACGACTGAGTTCAAATGAAAAAATTGCCAGCGCGCCAACAATCAGAAGCCCAATAAATAAATTAAGCGCAGTGGCAACTTGACCATCACACTCACGAATACGAGCTCTTGTCCGCGCCTGTCTGCCAGTCTTCAAGGTATAACACCGCCTCCATTCCATGCTATCACACGCCCAAAGTTCAGCATACTAGCGTTTTCGTGTAAATTACCCGACTTCACGACTTTAAGGCTCAATATCAATAGTATCCAATTCCAGAAAACGCTTCATCTCTATTAAACCTATCCTGTGGCGATTACGGATCAATCGCGCAGTCTTCGCATCAGGCTTACTCGATTCAGCCAGTTTATTGAGATGCTCGCTCTCCTGATTAAACAGTTTTTCCGAACCCTTTCGTTGGAGCTGACTGGAAGCGAATTTAGCATACTGAGTGTAGATGTCTATCAACTCAGTGCTTATCAAAATTTGCTGCTCAAATTCGCCAGAAGCTTCAGCAATTTTAGCGGCTTCTTTCAGAATCAACTGAGCATCTTCAAACTGCATAGCTTTTACCTTAGTGCTAGCCATTCGTCTCAAAAGAACAATCTGTTCAATCGAGGTGTTCTTTGATTTCTGCGCGCGAATGTGTTTCAACCTTTTTTGAAGTAGAGTCTGAGCTTCCGAAATTCGACCGTGACTGGTAAACAGATCCACTGGCTTCAAATAGACTTCCAGCGGCACTTCAGGGTCCTTGATCGCAGCAAGCTGCTCCCTGACAGCATCAGTACCGAGGGTAGCACCGGTAGTTCGCTTTCCGACCCTGGCTAGATCGTTTGACGCAACGCAGTAAGCAAAAAAAACGATCAGCACAGCAAGAAAGTAGATGCCAATTTCCACCAGCTCCTTTTTATCAATCGTCTCTGTTGAGCCCCGGAGTTTGAAATTCATTTAAGTCCATCTCCGCTAGACGGTTGAAGCCCAGCTTGCGGTTTGTCAGCTGGAATTGGTCCGGAGACCGGTGACGAATTTTTTGGTGCTCCATTTTCTTTTGCCGGAACCGGCGACTCGACAGTTTTCGGTGCGATAGTTTGCGGAGTGGTAGTTCCGGGCGCAATCGTCGGCGAAATATTTTCTTGTCGCGCCTCTGCCCGGTGAAAAAGAAACAAGCCAGTGCCACCCATAATGGCGCC
>CAZRMH010000110.1:4266-20704 GCA_964600935.1 uncultured Candidatus Obscuribacterales bacterium | reverse complement strand
GAGCGACGGTGACAAACTGTCGACGACGGGAGCTCTCGGTCTCACTTACCAGCTCTTCGCCGTTCTCGTCTGCACCGCAATCGTCCTGTTCTCAGGAACCGAAGCCGTCTCGGCGGCCGGTCTGCCCATCAAGGCTCTGCTCACGCTGGTCACTGCCTTCGGCTTCTTCGCCGGCGCCAAACTCCTGATCCGCGCAGCGGATTCGGCGGTCAAGCGCATTGCAACAACCGTCAGCAACAAGGTGCTGCACTTCCTGGTCACACTGGCGCTGCTCCTCGCCTTCCTTGGCGTGGTCATGTCCTGGCCAGCCGTTTTCCTGTTTGCTCTCAGCAAGGTGGCACCTGCTACGATCGGCTTCGCCGGCTGGAGCAACGCCTTCTCAGCTGGCTTCGGCGTCCTCTGCTGTGACACCGTCCTCGGTGGCTTGACCGGCGTCTCCCTACTGTCCGGCAAGCGGGTCAAGATTCTGCCCAGCCCCGCCAGCCCCACTGCGACTGCGGCGACAGTCGAACCGGAAGTGCCCGCCCCAAGTGACGCGCCCAAGCCGGAAGACGACGCGCCGAAAACACAAGGTGACGCCAGTCCGGAAGGCGACCCGAAGTAACTGCCTGCAGGGAACAATCCGTTTCCGCAGAAACCAGCGAGGAACAGACGATGGCGACGCAATGATGATGACAATTGGGCGTTGCAAAAGCGCGCTACAACTGCCATCAAGTTGCGCCGCCGTTCGTTCCTCACAAAATAGAAATTGCCTTCGCCGACCGTGAAAAACGGCGTAGCGACTGGCCCGAGATAAAAGGAGGCAACTCCATGCGTCTAGTAATCCTGAGCGACACACACGCTCTTCCACTGGATAAGTGGGTCATTCCAGATGGGGATGTTCTCATCCACGCCGGCGACTTCTGCCAGGGACGCACAGTACCTCTAGATGCTGTACGGATTTTCAACGACGAGATGGCGGCCCTGCCCCACGAGCACAAGCTGCTCGCCGGTGGCAATCATGATTGGCCGCTGCAGCTCGACCCGGAGAATGCCCGCGCACTGCTGACCGCCGTCACCTACCTCGAAGACAGCGGTGTCACCATAGGCGGTGTCAAGTTCTACGGCTCGCCGTGGCAACCTGATTATCGCTTTTGGGCGTTCAATCTGCCGCGCCGCTGCCCCGAGCTCAAAGCAAAATGGGCAGCCGTGCCGGACGACACCGATGTTCTGATCACTCACACACCGCCTTTCGGAATTCTCGACTGGTCCAAAAGCCAGCAAGGAGAAGTCGGTTGTGAACTGCTCCGTCGCCGCCTGGAGACCATCAGCCCCAAGCTGCATGTCTTTGGTCACGTTCACGAATGCAGAGGTCAGGACGAAAACAATGGCACAATCCACATCAACGCTGCAAGCGTCGACCTCGCCTACGAGCCGGTTCACATCCCAATCGTGGTAGATCTCGACGTTGCTTCGGGCAAAGTGACTGTTGTGCAAATCTGAGAATTACTCAGGTTTACGAGGAGGGTGAGTGCCACAACGGGCCTCACTCACCTCGGTTTAAGCCCCGCTTCTATTACTTTATATCGTAAAAAAAATGCTTCAAACCTGATTGAACACAAACCGATGTCGCGCAATAAACCCTCGCCCTGAGTTGTTCGAGATTGATGATTCAAACGATCAAGCTTGAATTAAGCACCGGTCGTGGTGGCACTCCGTTTCAAAAATCCTTCGGCAATCGATCGTCCACCACCGTCCACTGAGATACGCTTGATTTCCTTTCCGAATTCGAACCGCGCATAGACGTTAATTACCATCTGATTCGGACTTTCCAGAACCCAGCACGAGTTCCGGGTTATCAACAGCAATTCAGGAATGCGTTTGTAAACAAGCTTTGCACTTGCGATCCTGGAGCTGCCAGATCGTTGTGCTATACTGCATTAACGCCAACAGTTGGGATTGTAGCTCAGTTGGTTAGAGCGCCTGCCTGTCACGTAGGAGGTCGCGGGTTCGAGTCCCGTCAGTCCCGTTTTTTCCCAACTATAATTTGCAGAGCACGCCCTCAAAAGCGTGTTTTTCTTTGTTCCTCAAAGTAACCCTGTGGTAGCGAAGTCCATTGCCATTTAATGAGACTAAGGCTTAGACAGAATCGCTTTTAAGGATGTCGTTTCCTTCTGACGCAAACGAACATTGACATGCAATCGCTCGATCATCTGACGAACAACGGTTTCACCGGTCGCAATGCGGTGGTGACAAAAGAATTTTCGAATGTCTGTTTCTAGACCAGGTCTGTCCAAAACAGAAAACGACTCTACCAGACGATGCATGGCGAGGTCGGGAAACCTTCTACGCATCTCGTCGAAATTCGCCTTGAAGAACTCCCAGGCCAGCGCACCACCTTCTGGATTACGAACGATAGCAGCAAACAAATACGGAGCGTCTTGCGAACGCACGTCCTCCGACAGACATAACGAAGCGGTTTTCGCGAGCAAATCCGGTCTGCGAAAACGAGCCAACGCATAGAGAAATCGAATGGTGTCTTGCGGAGTATTCGCTTCCCGTGAGAGCCTCAAGAAGTCTGAATAAGTCTTTTCGTCACCTTCATGCGCGACAATGTGCACAATAGTCGGCAACAGTTCTGCATCTATAGTGGTTGAGTCTTTACGCCAGTTCTCGTAGAGCAGGCACGCCGTTTTTTTTATTTCCGCATCTTCACCAAGCACACCTTTCAGTTTAATCACTAGTGCCCTGAGTTTCCGCGTATCCACACTTTCGATCATCGACTGAGGCTGCCATCCCAAAAGAGTTAGATTAGCTGCACAAATCTCGGAAATAAACGTGGACATGCCCTGTCTGTCGCTCAAATCGAGAAAAGACGACAGCTGCTCCAGCGAATCATAGATCACCTGCCAAACCGCTGGATCGGTCTCCCCAGCATAGAGCTTGACTATGTTCAGGAAGTCCCCGACCGCCATCAGACCAGAGCGCACCGTGCACCAGGCATCGTTGATCAAATTGAATCGTTCCACAACCGACAAACGATGCAAGTCTGCAGTTACTGAACTAATCAATTCCGATTGATAAATCACGCGATAAAAACCAGATCCCATCGCATTGACAATACAGGAGCGAGCGTCCTCGCCCAGATAGACGATCTCTTCCCTATTGAGCATCAAAAGTTTTTTGATCTCGAGAGTGTGGTCGGCCTTCGCGACTCTTACAGTTACTGGAATCGGCCAAACAAATTTGTTCTCGTTGTCATCTTCGAAGCGGAACATCTTCTGCTTCAAAATTACGCAACCTGGCTGTTCCGACCGTTCTACCGACACGACCGGATGACCCGAGTTGAAAACCCAGGCATCCATAATGTCGCGCACTGACATGCGCAAACCTAAATTCGCCTCTCGTGATGCAGCTTCCAGCGCATCCCAAAGTTCTTCAGTTTCAGTATTACCAAAACTGTGAAACTTCAAATATTTCGAACATCCTTTGCGGAAGGTCTCTGCGCCTATGAACTCATGCAACTGATAGAGAACTGAACAACCTTTTTGATAAGAAATCACATCGAACATTTCGGTCGCTTCATTCGGATGATTAACCGGATTCTCGATAGCATGAGTGTTCTTCAACGCATCTGTTTCAGAAGCATGAGCACGCGATAAAGCGAAGTCATTCCAGACTTTCCATTCCGGTCTAAACGAATCAAGTGCGACATTTGCCATGAATGTTGCGAAGGATTCCTTGAGCCAGAGCCCATTCCACCAGCGCATAGTGACTAAATCACCAAACCACATATGCGCGAGCTCATGCATGACAATTTCCGAAACCCGAAGTAAACCGGCATGGGACGACAATTTCTCATCGACGAGTAAGGCTGTTTCACGAAATGTAATCAGTCCTAGATTTTCCATAGCCCCAATCGGAAAGTCCGGAATGGCGACGTGGTCTATCTTCTGTGCAGGATAAGGAATCTCGAAATAACGTTCGTAAAAGTCCACCGCGAACGCCGCGCATTCAAGAGCAAACTCTGTGAGGTGCTCCTTTCCTGGCACACAGAAAATCCGAATGTCAGTCCCATTGACTGAAATTGTTCTCGACGAAGCAAAATCACCGACTGCAAATGCGACAAGATACGTGGAGAGTAGCATCGTTTCAGCAAATTCCACCAGTTTCTTTGTCTTGGCGGAATTGACTACGCCGGAATCAGTCATGCTGATCGAAAACTCAGGAACTTCGCCAGTCGCAGGAGACGAAAATTCTTCCAGTCGACCGGATTTGGAGGAAGACAGGGTCGTTTCCTTGAGAATTTTTCCATTAGAGAGCGCAGTCAGGTCGGCATCGACCTCAAGAAAAATTTTGAAAGTTGCTTTAAACTCCGGTTCATCAAAGCAGGGAAAAGCGCGTCGCGCATGAGTTGGTTCAAAATGCGTCGACGCAATCGTGTGTCGCTCGCCAGCTTCATCAACCCAAAAGCTGCGATAGAAACCACGAAGCTTTTCAGTCAACTCACCGGCAAATGCAATTTTTAAAAACCACGTTCCGCGCCCCAGTACACCATCGAACACCAGCGCCACTAGCTCGGTCTCACGATCCTCCTCGACGTGGGCGTCAAGCCTGGTGCCACACTCCGATTCAGCATAGACATCGAGAAAGCGCAAATCCACTGCGTTTAAAATCACACGATCGGTCGGCTCCGCCACCCGAACCTCTATCGTCTCTCGACCCGAAAATCGTAGCCCCTCAAGATCGGCGGACAATTTTAATTCGTAGCGCTTGGGCACCACAGTCTTCTTCAATCGAAATGACTTCTTCTTAGTCGTCGGTTTCACGGCGGCAGCAACTTGCGCAGGCATTTAAAACCCTCGTTCATTCGTGAGGTCCTACCCTAATATGCCAGAGTTGACCCAAATCTACTCTGCTTTACAAGCAAAGAATAGATTCTTGTTTAGAACGTCGATGTCTATCAATTAGAGCCGAAACCCGGCTTCATTCGCGCCGGAGAGTCATGCCGCCGGGCTCTGTGCTTCGAGATTTGATTAAAATTGAACTGAAGCTTCTAAGCACCTGACCCGGTTAATCATTCACCCTTCGATGAAAGGCGCAAAACGGCGGTTTCCGGCAAATAACACTGGCCCTCACCGCTGAGAGACAAAATTTTCCAGACCAGATAATTACCGACTCGAACAATCGAAATCTTCGCCCTTTTTCCAAAAGAACTTTGGACTTCTCCTTTAAAAATGCCATTATGCACACTGCCAATGATCGATGGCGTGACACTGTCTATGGTGCCATCGCTATGGCTTCCGTGCGGAACGATGTAGCTGTGAAAGCCACTAATAACGCCGTCATTATCGACGATTTCAATCTTAAAATTCTTATTCGTCCAATTTCCAGAGACGTCCTTGTTAACGGATACAGCCGCCAACGTCTTGTCGCCTTGCTCTAGGTATAGACCTAGCTCACGCTTGGCTGCTTCAGGTTCCAGACCCGCTCTCCACAAATAGTCGGCGTAATATCTGAAAAATTGTTGGTAAGAATCGTCGGCAGAATCTCTCACCCCAATGAGTTTAAAACCCTTTTCAAAGCAGTCTTTGGCAATTGGCAGCTGCGCGTTTCGAGCGCACACATGCGCCAAGTTGAAAGTTGCGGTTGCTTCAATCAGATTTATCTGAGAACGTCCGGAGGCCGTTTGCAAACTCCCGAGAAACCCATGGCAGCCGCCGATTGCCGAAGTCAAATGCTGAATTGCACGCTCATAGTAGGATTTACGTTTTTGTTGATCACCAAGCTCCGCAATCGCGATTTCCGTTGAGGCAAGCTCATTCAACGCGGTCATGTACTCAATCGTTTTCGGCCCAAAAGCGACTTCTACCTCCGAAAGTGCTTTTTGCAAGCGCATCTCCGAATGCTCTAAATTACCTTCTTTGCGCTCGACTACTCCTAGCTTGATAGTATCGAGAGCCTGTTCCTTTGTCGGGTTTGACTGTCGAGCAGTGAGCGGCGGATGTTGATTGGTCAACGCAGTGGTTCCCAAATAAACCAAGCCCAAAGTGGCGCCAACCACCAATGATGCTCCAATCCAGAAACCAAGTTTACTCTTCGATCGAGACGTAGTTGTTTGCACAGACTGGCTGCCAGTGGTCGGTTGAAGCCCTTGTTTTAAACGTTGGCGCGCAATTTTAGGCAAGTGCAAAAATCGCTGGATACTGGCGAGCGCCTCTTCCATTTCTTCTGCACTGCTGAAACGTTCATCTCTATCTTTTGCCATCGCTTTCTTGATAAAGGCGTCGAGCTGCTCTGTGAGCTGCGCATCACCAGTCGCCTCGTACAACGTCGGAGGCGGTTGAGAGCAATGCAGCATCAAAGTTTCAATCGCACTCTTACCTTGAAACGGCGGTTTGCCGCTCAGCGCCTCGAACATCACGCAACCAAGCGCATACAAATCTGTCCGCGCATCGATTTCATCACCGCGACATTGTTCCGGACTCATGTATAACGGACTACCTAAAAGCTCTCCGGTCTGCGTCAGGTGATCAATTGAAGAATCACTCTCTGGAAGGACCTTGGCAATTCCAAAATCCACCAGCTTAATGCTGTCTGTTTTTACTTCTCTATCAGTGATTAGAATATTACTCGGCTTGATATCGCGATGAACGATGCCTTTTTGATGACAAAAACGCAGTCCTGATAACACTTGGCTGAAGATTTTGAAAAAAGAATCAACAGAAAGTTCTTGCTCGCGTTTCAACTTATATGCAAGAGTTTCACCCTCGATGTAGTCCATCGCAAGATAAAATTGTCCCTCTTGAGTGTATCCAAAGTCAGTCACAGAGACAAGGTTGGGATGTCGCAGTGCATGTGCTGCTTGTGCCGAAAGACGAAAACGATCTGATATACCCTGGTGACTGAGCAAGTGTTTGTGCAAAACTTTGACAGCGACAAAACGCTTTAAATCAAAATGCTGAGCCTTATAAACACTGCCCATACCGCCCTGTCCACAGAGCGCATGGATCTCGTATTTCGCCGCAAGCACCGTGCCCACTAACGGATCGAAATCAGCATCGCTTTGCGCTCGCGCGATACCGAGCAATGACAAAATCGGCGTGGCGTCTCGCTTCTCGTCATGAGAAACTAATTCGACAGACTCATTGATCTGAGCGGCGTTTCGTTTTTTCGGTTCACGTCTTGCAGGCATATTGTTGATCAATAAGAGACTGTTCTTTTCGCATTATAGTCGGAACCGATTTTTCCTACACTCGATGCGACTCCGTCCCTTGGTTATTCGGTTAAACGTCCGGCGAAGGGCTGGAATTCGCATTTAATGTTTAGACCAAGTTTGGTTACAGATCGATCACCGATTCGATACGCATACGGTTTTACTATGCCTTCATCGCCGAACGACGGCTCCCCAAGGAGAAACCGAGCATGAACAATCTCGAACAGTTCAAACCAAACCTTACTAACGACAAACACAAAGAAAGCAGCCCACTACAACAAGAAAGTATTCAACTTCTGGGCAGCAGAACTGAAAGCCGCGGTCAACGTGGTTCTGAGCCGAGCGAGCTGGTTTTCGATAACAAGATTTGGAACAACAACTCAGATAAATCACTCGGGAAAGGTGCTCTGGGAGCGGGCTCAGCCGCCGGAGCTTCAATTGGAAACGAAGCTCGCGACTCGCGAACCACTTCCGAACCTGCCGGAAAGTCACAACAGTTCAAAGACGAAGTACTTCGAAAGCAACCAACTGACGCTGATAAAAATCAGGTGAAAATTGAAAAGGACAAAAACAACAACAGTCCAAAGGACAAGGACAAAGACGGACACAAAGACAAGGGTGGTGACAAAGATAAAGTTGGCGAAGCTTCAAAGTCAGACAACGACGACGATGACTCGATACAAGCCGACGGCGACAGTCGCCTGGACAATATCACCAAGACGAAACCACCAGCCGCGAACGAACCAAGAGATGGTCACGAACCACGTAAAACCGACTGCTTCGGACCACGTAATCCTGAAAAATATGATCACCAGCACGACAGTGACAAATCGACCAAGTTCTATTCCCAAGACAAAGTAAACGGGAAAAAACATCCGAACGATGTGCCGAAAGCCTGGGAGCGCTAACAGCTTCAACTGATGTTTCGCTGGTTCAAGTACTCCAAGTAACAACAAACAGGAAACTCAAAACTCAACGACGCCAGGTCAATCCCGAACGTATCACTAGCAAAACCTGAACGCCTCACTATTTCCAGCGCATTTGAAAGGAACAAAAGCTCTACTGCGGATTACGCAACCTGTATCCGACCCGCGGAATGTTTTCAATCAGAGACCTGGACTCATCCTCACCCTCATCCAGTTTTTTCCGCAAACGTTTAATCGCATTTCGAAGCGCTTCTGGAGTCGCGTCTGTCTCATCCGGCCAGACCCTCTGCAGGAGCGCTTCGGCGCTAAACACCATATCGGCATGGCGCATGAAAAACTCGAGAAGAGAGAACTCCCGAGGCATGAGTTGAACTTCCACACCCCGCTTCATGACTCGATATTTGATCGGATCGAGTGTTACTTCACCGACCTCCAGCACTGCTGGCAGAACTGTAACCGGTCGCCGAATCAAAGCTCTGAGGCGTGCCGACAGTTCTTTCAAACTAAATGGTTTAGTCAAATAATCATCTGCGCCGGCATCCAGACCATCGATGCGATCGGCGACCTGACTGCGTCCTGTCAGCATCAGAATTGGAACGACGCCTTTCGACGAACGATACTGCCGACAAATCTCTATGCCTGTGATGCCTGGTAGCTCAAAATCCAGAATCGCCGCGTCAAAGCTGCCATTTTTAAGAAGGTCGAAACCCTCCAAACCATCAGAACTGTGCATCACTTCGTAACGCTCTGCGCGGAGCCAGGTCACGATTGTGGACGCCATATTTTCATCATCTTCGACGAGCAGCAATTTCATTCCGATAGCATACAACTTCACCGCAAATTGAGGGAATTCGACGTCTTATTTATAAGCTAGTCACCGCACCCGCTTTTTCAGTGATATTCTGGTTTTATGCTCTTCGAATTTGATTAAAACCGAGAGGAAAATGGGTCGATTCACCGAGAACGTTAAGGAGCTCACCCAGTCTCGTCTTGTTCGAAATATAGCAGCCGGCTTTACTTTCATTGTCGTTGTCAATACTGTGTTTTTCCTGTGTCTCTCGAACGAGTTGATGCAGACTGAGGAGCACGCTGCCCGCGAAGCAAAATTGTTTTGCGCTGCACAGAAAGTTTCGAACCTGGCAAAAACACTTCTAGATCACCGAAAACTACTGGAGAAATTAGGCACAACACAGACACGCGAAGCAAAAGACGAACACGCGCTCAGTGTGCGCCAGCTAGCAGCAGAATCCAAAGCCCTTGTTAGGACTTGGAAGGCTGCCGATATGCCGACAGCTGAAGTTGAGTCGCTAACCTCGATGGTTTCGAAATTAACTTCATTCGGCGAAATCTACTTTTCCGACAGTGCAACTGGAGCAGAACGCTCCGCGGCCTTCGAAGCATTCTTGAAATTTTCCGCAGGACTCTACACCGAAGCGATGGACCGCATGCAACGGGTTCACGATCTGATTACTTCAGAGCAACGACCACCATCTGACATAGATCCGATGACACTATGCATGGTGGCGGTTGGAATAAACTTGATCGCTTGCCTGTTTGCTGGATACTTCATGATTACGCGGATCACGGGTCCAATTACTCGACTGGCAAACACCTGTCGATTACTAATGGAAGGCAGAGTAATCGCCGCACCCGCATCTCAAAATACTGAGATCGGCAGACTGGAGGAAACTTTTCATGAGATGTCGAGCGTAGTGGCAGAGACTGAAGATACCAGAATCAGTTTTCTAATGCAGATGCAAAACGTTCAAGAAGTCACGCTACAGAACGTCAAAAGTTCCGTAGAGCACCTGGCTATGTCCCACGGCGGCAAGAAAAAAAGTGCGCAAGATAGTTTCAACTTAATGAAGACCAGCCTCGACGGTATGCTGTTTTTATTATCGTCAATGACTTACGGACTAAACTTCAGCGCCGACGATGAATTGAAATTATCACCGACATTAAGCTCTACGACCGAGCTGCTCAACGACACCAGTAGAACGGTGACCTGGTTGATGCGCCGAAAGAAGATCGAGTTGGTCGTCGAAGATCCCGTGTTGGAGCTGGAATGTGACATTCACCTGATTCAGCGGGTTCTGGTCAATCTACTTTCCAACGCCTCCAAATATTCCTCAAATGGAGCGCAGATCAAGCTCTCGGCCGTCGAGTTCGAAGGAGGTGTGCGTTTCGAGGTTCGCGATTTCGGTTGCGGAATATCCATCGAGAACCAGAAAAAACTTTTTCAAAAATTCAGTCAGGTAGAGGCTGTCGACGGGCTTAAACGTGCGGGTAGCGGACTCGGTTTACTAATTTGCAAGAACATCGTCGAAGCTCACGGCGGCGATATTGGCTGCGACAGCCAGGAGAATCAAGGTTCTTGCTTCTGGTTCGAATTGCCATTTCGAGTCGAAAAAGTAAATAACACGCCTGTAGTGATTGAGGAACCGGAGCACTCACAATATAGAGGCAAATTCACTCGCAGTCTCATTCTCTTGCTTGCACTCTATGTTGCAGCTCAGAGTGTTTTAGCATTTAATCTAGTCGGAAAATTTCAATACTTCAAGGAAACTGGGATCAGCTATTCAAAACAAAAAGAGCTGACAATGGGCACTCAAGAACTTCTTGCCACGTTTCTGACCTGGCGACAAAAATCATTGTTAGCTGTTCGCGCCGGGGACGTACAATCATTCATGGACCTGCAACCGCTGTTGCGAAAACAAGCGGAACGCGTCGGTCATCTCGCTTCAGCAGCCGCTCTCGGTTCGTCGGAACAAAAGCACTTGTCCGCAATTAAGGCGAGCTTAGTCGAACTGATCAGTCTCGCGGACAACGCGATTGATAACATAGATCTCCGAAAACCGGATATCTACAGCGCGGAGTTCATGCGAGCCGATGCTATCGCAAAGGATGTTGAGACCAGTGTTTTCGCGATCCTTAGCGGCAAACGCAATGAGATGGATTCGTCTTACGATCTGGAACAGCAATTGCGTATGGACATTCATGGAATTTTGTTCTGGACAACAATCGTGAACGTTGTCGTCATGACATTATTGTGCCTGATCGGGTTGAGCATCGTCAGCAGAATCACCGAATTGAACTCAAAAGTAATTCAGTTCGCCTTCGGCGGAGACTTGACCAGATCGCTACATGGCGATGACGAACTGGCGTTTCTCGACGAGCGTTTATGTGATGTCGCACAAAAAGTTCGCTCCGGTCAACGTCAGCGACAAGACCTGATGGCGGTAATCAATCACGACTTACGAACGCCTCTGGGGGCTTTTCTGAACGGACTGGAGATGCTTTCAGCCGGCATGTTCGGCGAGGTGTCGGCCGACGAAGAACTGCTGATCGAACAAGCCGAAGCCGATGCAAGAAGTGTACTGAACATAATCGACGATTTTCTCGCTAGCGAAAAATCAGAGTATGAAAACGAAGCAGACTAGGAAGCGAAACAGAAGCCCGCTCACGATAACAGGCAGACTGTCAACCGAAACAGAAACCTTGATTGCTAGTGTTAACAATGTGACGTAGCTGGAGCAGAGTTTCGATTCCGAGCTTGTCCCGACTGTCACAAAGTTTGTAATCGATAGGCGCCGGACTAACTACCTACCGGACTCTCAGCCGACCAATCACCCGAGTACCTCCTCCGTTACCAAACGACAAAGCTTTTAGTAAAAACGAGGCTTTAATCAAGAGACTCAGAAGGGAGGGATCTTCAGTACTAGATCTTCAGTACTAGATCTTCAGTACTAGATCTTCAGTACTAGATCTTAGTACTAGATCTTAGTGCTAGCTCTGACACCCTTTAACCTAATAATTAATGGTGATATCCCCAATATCTATAGAATTGAGCCATTGTGAGACCTCTCTTCTAAGACTAGGGTCGAAGAACACACTCAAGTAATTTTTCACAGGAATTCTTTTAAAAGCCAAACACGTTCTGCCACTACATTTAACACCACTTCGGTTTCCAACCATTGTTAGAACATCGTGTGCATTCAAAATCGGCTGACCATCCTGTGCAATCAACAAACAAATCGGCTGCAACAGCTGCACTTCGCAGACTGGGACAGCGGTAGAAAGGAGCTGCTATGGCTTCGTTTTTCTTGTTCCTGCTGGTCGTGGTCGTCACGATCAACATCGTCTCGGCGCTGTTGTGGCTACGGCTCGTCTTCCTGGTCCGCTCTGCGGATGAGGTTTTGAGCTTCTCAACCGCGTCGATGTATGCCAAGTTTCTGTTCGGTCAAGTCATGACCAGCAGATTCTTCCGCTCGCCATCAGCGATGGTGCTCGGCAATCCGGAACGCGATCCCGTGATCCGCAAGGTCAGAGGCTTTTCGCAATACCAGACAGTTGTACTCGTGGCGACTTTCGTCAAAGATTTGCCACTGAATCTGGTGCCGCACCTGGTCTGAAGGCTCGCAATTGGTCGGAGCAGTCCGCCATTAACAGCCTTCAGTCCAGCCCTCCAACGTTTTTGTTTTCCATCAACCCGACAACCAGAACTCAAAGGAGAGCTTTCATGCCCCACCTGCACATCGCGTCCATCAACCTCGCCATCCCGCGCCCCGCTCACTCGCGTCGCGATCGCCTTGCTCGCCGCATCGAGCTGGGCATCACGGCCATCACGGGCGGACGCGCACCTGCTGCGGTCTCCACTCGTCCGGCGGCGGGGTCCTACGCGGATTTCGCTCGCCGCGCTGAAGAGCGCCGCAACCCCACCCCGGCGGACGACTACGTGGACCTGCCTTGCGACGTCTAGTAACGCGTTAAGGCGTTAGTTTTATTTCAACGAAACCGAAACGTCGAGAAACACTCGATTGTTTCACGCATTACGAATACTGCGATTTCAAACGCAGTCGTCGTAGTGTGAAACCGCCAGTGGTACCACCCATCGGCATAAGGAGAGCAAATGTTGTTACAAAAACATATCATCCAACGCGGAGCAGCAATCGCAGCAGTCACCGCAGTTGTGGTGACTGTGGCGGCACTGGTCGCGATTCACTTCTCGACTCCTGAAGACCTCGGGAGCAAGGTGTTTCTCGAACGGTTTTCCGTCGAACTTGTCCTGCCGAAAAGCACGGGCAGCATTCGCACGGTCGACTTCTATCCGGACAAAATCACTCGCAAGTCCGCGGTCGAAGACCACGCCAACGGCACGACCACTCACTACCACTACCGCCCCGATGGCACGCTCAGCGACGCCGTCGTGTACGCGAAGGTGGAAGAAAACGTCTCGGTTCGACCGGTGATTCGCAAATCGGTCATGGCGACCGACGGCGTCACGTATCGGGAAGACACCGAGTACGACATCATTGGACGAGTGACCAAGCTCGTCGCCCTGCAAGCGGACGGAACGACCACTCGTCGTTACTTCCACCCCAACGGTCAGCTCGCAAAAGACCAACTCATGGCGCGGGACGACAGCTCGAGGTGGAAGCTCATGAACGAACGGGCGTTTCTCGCGGACGGCAGCAAGGAGCGCGTCCTCGTTGTCACCAAGGGGGTCGACGCTGTCGATACCCTGTACGGTCCGGGCGAAGTCGTTCGCGCGGTGCGGACAACCGACCTGAGGTTCGGCAAGTACCAGGAACTCTGGTTCGACACGGACGGCAAAACCGCCATCCGCGAAGTCCAGCAGAACTCCAACCGAACCGAGGTGGTCGTCAGACGGAAAGACGGCTCGCTCAGCGAGAAATTCACGTGGATAGGAAGCATCGAGACAGGCAGTCTGACTGCCCTCGTCATGGATGAGGCTTCGAACAAGAGGCTCGAGCAGACGCTCTACTTCATCGAAGGGCAACTGCGCATGCGCTCGATCGAGGTTTACCAGGCGGACGGTCGCAAGACCGATCTCGTCGTCTTCCGCACCTATGGCAAGGACGCCGGCACGGTCGAGTTCATCGCGAACTTCGATACCGCCGAAGGCTTTGCCGGACCCCACACCCGTCGCGAATTCCGGACGGACGACACGCTCGAGGTCGTGAAGAAGCAAGCGGACTCGAAGACCACGATCTCGGAACAACGGATCCCGCCGCAGCAGAAGATCAAACCGAATCTCGATTCGGATTGGACGACTGTTCGCTCGGTGCCGTTGCCTCCGCAGGTGATCGCCTACATCGAGAGCCGCGAGCATTGATCACTGGAAGGGGCGCCGCCAGGCGCTCCTTCCGAATGTGTTCCACTACTCACAAGTCTTCCGACGGCAAGGCGACTTCAAAACTCGTGAATCCGAAGCGCGTTCTCGCAGAGACACTGCAGACGGATTTACCAGCATAACGCTGAAGCAGGAAGGGGCAAGGCGGCTAACAACCGCCCTGCTCCTACCTCTTCGCGTTTTTGCTCCCGGCTATTACTATCTTGCTTAGTATTAAACCGTGAGCGAACTGAATTTACTCGTGGTCGGAAATTGGTCAGAACTCAGCCAAGAGTTAGTCAACTATCCAAACTTATGATATTTCCACGAGCAAAGCAGAGGAGTTCAATCATGGCTAATTCAGCAAGCACCAGCTTCCTTCCGGAACTTAGCATTGAGATGTTAGCGGACATCCCAATCAACTCTGACGACAGTTTCTTGGATCAAGACCTTACGAATTCGCTGTTAGCGGAGGAGTTACTTTCTGATTTACAGGTTCGCAGGACTGCCCTCAAGAAGTCGAACTAGAAGTTGTGGTTTTTCTTCAGCCAGATACTTTCGTTAACCAATTCCCCACTCGCTTGATTCTTACTAAACCCTTTACCTTGATCGTTCTCAACAGGTTTCATGATGCCAGAGAAACGTTAGGTGATTGTGAAACAAACAGAAGGCATTCAGCCTACTCCTCCAAACTCGTCTTCCTCGGCAATGACGACGGAGAAAAAGGGCGCTAGACAGTGGCATCAAATGTCACAGCTTCGCGAATCGATTTTGGCACTATATTCGGTTTCTTTCCATTCAACCCATAAATAGGAACAACTCACCGATACGCTGTGGATATGCACATTTCGCCCATCAGTCGTTTCCTACATCAATAATCGAGTGCCAGTCGATTCATTAACAAAATATCAGTAGATGGTCCCCCGCTAGCCCAGACGGCCTGTGTTTAATGGTGCATCTGCACAGTTTTTCTCAGTATCGGCCCAACCTCGGAGTTTATAAACGCTCACAGTTGCTGGGTTTGGGACGATCAACCTCACTGACTGGCACGACAGGCAAAACGTTGACCATCGCCAACGGAAAACCTAGGGTGAAGGAACATTCCATATCCCTTTGCGAAACAAGGACTTTTTCCCGCTTCCAGTTCAACCCAGCAGAAAAACAAGATTTTTACTTAAGGCATTTCGTGCTGGATAGTCTCACGGATGCGTCCCCGCAACTTCTCGCGAGCAGAACCACATCACTCAGCTGCGCGAACGGTCACGCCTGAGCGATGTGCGTTCTCACAGGTGCGTTATCACAGATGCGTAGCTCAATTGGTAGAGCAGTGGTTTCCAAAACCACCGGTTAGGGGTTCGATTCCCTTCGCATCTGCTGTCCTTCTTCACAAGTGCGTAGCTCAACTGGTAGAGCAGTGGTCTCCAAAACCACCGGTTGGGGGTTCGACTCCCTCCGCACTTGCTGTCCACCAACATCGACTGGTAGGACTTTTTCCTCTGTCAGGAGTTAACCATGCCTCGCAACCGAAAGCACCGCTCCGAGGACGAACAGATCGACGACTTGGAAATCGTCCTGACGGAGGACGAGCTGGATGCCGCGATGATGGACACCGACGACGACTTGGACGATGACGTGGACGACGACTTGGATGACGACATCGACGATGATGGCGAGGGCGACGAAGACTACAGCATGCTCCACCCGGACGAGACCATGGAGGAATTCTACGACCATGAGGACATCGACGATTAGTTCAAAGACGGAAAACCTACCTTAATGCACCAATCGTCGGATGGTGTGCTGTCGGAACTCCATGGTTCCGACAGTTTTAAGTGCGTAGCTCAACTGGTAGAGCAGTGGTCTCCAAAACCACCGGTTGGGGGTTCGATTCCCTCCGCACTTGCTGTCCAACAACAATCGGCTGGTCATCAGCCGTTCACATAGTTCCTTATACGTGCGTAGCTCAATTGGTAGAGCAGCGGTCTCCAAAACCGCCGGTTGGGGGTTCGACTCCCTCCGCACGTGCTGTCCTTCTTCACAGATGCGTAGCTCAATTGGTAGAGCAGTGGTCTCCAAAACCACCGGTTGGGGGTTCGATTCCCTCCGCATCTGCTGTCCTTCTTCACAAGTGCGTAGCTCAACTGGTAGAGCAGTGGTCTCCAAAACCACCGGTTGGGGGTTCGA
>CAZRMH010000110.1:0-4166 GCA_964600935.1 uncultured Candidatus Obscuribacterales bacterium | reverse complement strand
TGCGTAGCTCAATTGGTAGAGCAGCGGTCTCCAAAACCGCCGGTTGGGGGTTCGATTCCCTCCGCACGTGCTCCAGTCCGGACGAGTGTTCCGGCTGCATTAGGTAGTATCATTTAAACAAACAGGAGAATGCGATCATGAACATTCAAAAACGCGGTCTCGGTCCGATCTCTGGTCCGGAAGACTATGCGGTGGCGACCTCCGAGCTTCGCCAACTGGTGAGCCTCGAGAATGCGACCGCCGAAGACCGGCAGTACCTGGCCGGCCTCAACGACGTGATCGGCGAGTACCACCAGTTCAGCTTCGGCTCGGCAACGGCCCAGCCGCGGAAGATGCTGCAGTACCTGCTGGAAGTCGCCAAGAACATCACGGTCGAAGACGCCGAAGTCGCCAGCGGCACGAGCGATCTCAACCGTTACCTGGGCCAGCATCGCGACCTCACCGCTGAAGAGCGCGCCAAGCTCGCACTGTTCTTCGGCGTCAACGAAAACGTTTTCGTCGGCGAAGAGCAGTAATCATGACGAATTCGACAATCAATCCGTTCGTCTGGTACGAAAAGCTGCAACCGGCATAAACGGTCTGCAGCTTTTCGTTTTGAAAAATGAGATACTAAATTAGATCGTAGAAATTTACCAACAGACCAACTGGTGTTCCCCCTAAAAGTAGACGGTGTTCTAGGCAAAGTTCATGCAAAAATGCGAAGGAGCGCACCATTGATTGCGTTGTGAAAAAGTGAATTCGTTACTTGCTGTTCGCAAGCAAATATTGTGGCGATCGGTCTGCCACCGCATCGTCGAGAACCGGTTTTATAAACCCCTACTAACTATTTGCTTCTGAATCCCTTAGGCGCAAAATATCCATGTGTCTGGACTTGCATTTCTCTTTGAGCGGCTTTGAGTTGATTCAATTCACTCTGTAAAGTCTCGACCTCTTTTTGAGTTATGGTATCTGGTCCAAAGCCTTTCGGAGGTTGTTCGTTGATGTCGGATGCTCTTCTAAACATTCTGCCGTTATAGATCACTCGAAATGCATTGTCGCTTTGCTTGGCGTCCATCGGATCTATGCCGAAGCGCTCGCCATCGAGACCCTGGAATGGTTTGCCGCTCATATCAAGGTGCACGCGCTGCACGACTTCGCCTTGACCAGATGTGCCGGCGTTCTTAACGTGCACTTCCGATTGCCTGACATAGCCATTGCTGTAATTAGCGTGGAAATGATCTCGGCTCGTAGGCGGACTGACACGAATTTCGGTGAATATCGTTGTTCCGTTGGGACCAGGTTTTCCTTTAGGATCCCAGAAGATAAGTCCGGCTTCGCCTGGTTTTGACGGTGGGTGTCCATCTGCTGAGTCCGGAACTGCAGTGCGCACTTTCCAATCCTTGGGAATAGTGATTTCATGCACATCTCCGTCGGCTCCAACCACTTTGATTTTGATTGGTGGTTCGCCAACTTCTTTGGAAGTTGAGCCCGGGCCATATCGGGTTTCCGCCTTTTCTGGCGTTAATGGTGCTTCAACCACACGACTGGTGCCGTCGGTCGACTCAACAGTCCATTTTCTTTTTGTACCATCCAGCTCGAAGGTGCTGTTAGGTTTTTCCTTAGCTTGGGCACTACGAATCTCCAATTCCAAACCACTGCGTCGCTGAAGTTGTCTAGTCTTGAGTTCAATCAACTTCTTAAGCTCCGCCTGAGAGTTGAATGGCGAATTGCTGGACTTATCGGTGCCGATTTTTTTACCTTGTTTGATCATCTGGAAATGATTGGCAAATCCACCCCCTGGCTCTCCCATCCATGTTTTGATCAGGGCGATGTCTTCAGGTGTCGCGTTGCCTTCGGCAGCACGTTTAAATTGTATCGGCGGCTCAGTTCCAACGAAGAACATCAATCCATTACCATCTTTTCCCGACCTGCCAATTGCATCGAGAGCGGTTTGCATCTCAAGATGAGTTTTGAGCAAAACAATGTTTGAATTATGAGAAGTATATTGTTCTCGAAGGCTGATCAGCTTCTGCAGGTCAGCTTTCTGCTGGTCGTTCAACTTCGGACTTTTTAGTACTGCCTTGAGCTCGACGACATCGGAAGTCACGGCAAGATCCAGGTCCTTCAACGGACCTTTAAGCAGATTTTCTTGCGCGCTTATCTTGGTGTCAAAATCGCCATCCTTGATAGCCTTCTGTTCCTTGGCGATTGCGTCTTCAACCATCGCTTCGTTTGCTTTGGGATCATCTGTGAATTTGAGTTTGGGGTCACCAATTTTTTCCAGTGAACCTTTGAGTTCTTTGGTGCGCGTCTCCAGGGTGGTTTTCAACTTCTCGAGATCGGCTTTGCGTGTGGGTTTACCTGGACTGGGAGACTCGGAGAACCATTTATGCATCTCAACCAACGATTTGGTCACCTCTGTGACGAGAGCCTTCGATTCGGCAGAATTAGGGTCTTTTGCGAGTTCTCTTTGCAGGTCGGTTATCTTTTTCTGAATTGCCTCAGGAGCATTCGGCATTTCGCCGACCAGCGTCTTGAGCGCCTTCAACTGCTCCACAGCATCATTGAACTTGGCCATGGTGTCATTGATCGACTTTAGACTTTCAAGCAAAACTTTTGATTCTCTGGCGATGTCATGTATGTTGGAATGATTCTTGGAATCTTTGAAAAATTCCTTCAATTGCTCGGGACTGATACTCTTGTTTTTCAACAGAAGAGTCAGCGTCTCTACGTCATCTGGTGCCAATCGGCCGGAACTGATTGCACTCTTCAGATCATCCGGGTGAACACCTGCTTTTTCGAGTGCCGCCATTTGTCCTTTAAACTTAGACGTAGGATTTGCCAGTGCTTCCTGGCCGCGAAGCCAGTTGAACGCTTCCGCTCTTGCCTCAGTGTGATGGCGCCCGAAGTGATGCTCCAGCATCTCTCTGCTCCAACCTTGATCGTAGAGAGCCATGATGGTTTCCCGTTCGAGAGATGCTCGTGATTCCGGGCTGCCATCGCCTCTGTTCGTTCCCTTCACCTGGTCGGGGGTCATTTCACCCGTGTCTCGCAAGAACTTCAAGTATGAAGGCGAGTAGGCTTGATTGCCCATGCTTTGATGAAGCATGTGAATCTTCTCTTCCATGGCATGGATGGCTTGCTCTGCTACAAGCCGTTTACCGCCTTCACTATTTCGGAATGCTTCAAACTGGCGCTGCACCGCCTCTGGTGGCGCGGCGCCTATTGGCTTGCCTGTGGCAAGGTTGAAATCATGACCGTCAATCTTGACTATAACTTCAGCATATTGGGCGACTTTGCCATCACCCTGAACCTTGCTCACCCCGGATATTTTCTCCATGTAGTCCTGAAGTATCTTGGCCTGCTTGGCGGGTGTAGCTGCGTTGAATTCGGCCACGTCGAAACGCACACCGGGATCAACGGCTTGCATTTTGAGACCAGGTGGCAACCCATCGTCGCGTGTGGCAATTTTGAGAGCTTCACCCAAACCATCGCCGTTTGGTTTCATGAAATGCTCAGTGAATTCTCCAGCCTCTTTGAGAATCTGCTTTCCTTCTGGTGTCTGCTTCCACTCTACATCATTATGTTTTACCTCTTCTTCCAGTGGTGGCCGATTTTGTTTCTGAGGTGTGTGGCCATCGGGATGCAGTTCGGCAGGCGGACGGGCTTCACCGCGCGCTACATCGATTGCTGTAATTGGTGTCATTCCTTTAGGAGCACCAACAGGAAGAATTTCCCACTTGCCAGGGCTGATCTGTTTTACGTTCATCCCCTTCTTCTGGAAGTAGCCGACCATGTCGCCTTCGGTAACTCCTTTAGCCAGTTCGAACTTGAATTTGGCTCCCGGCTCAAACGATCCCCTCTTGAAGAGTTGTCCATGAAGCGCACCCTGACCCATTGCCAGAGTGGTGGAGAGGGCGAAGGAAAGCCCGAATTGCCCCCATTCTCCCATGGCGTGCAGCTGGTCCGGAGTGAGAATCGCTTTGTGTATAGTTGTTTCAGCACCCAGGTGAACAGTTGTGAATGCTGAGTTGATCCAAAGCTCGCGCCCAAATTCTCCCATGAACTGCTTCAAGAACGACTTAGCTGCACCTAGGGGCAGACCTTGTTCAATCAGCTGGGCCCGCTGTCCCTGAAACGCGAGAGCCGCTGCGTTTCTCGGAGGCGCAACCTTGAATAGCGCACCG
>CAZRMH010000109.1:0-20821 GCA_964600935.1 uncultured Candidatus Obscuribacterales bacterium | reverse complement strand
ATCGGTCCGCGCCAGATCAGCGGCGTGTCTTTGGCAACGAAGAAAGCCATGGACATACATTTAACGCCGTAGTTTTCTGCCGGAACAATGCGTTGTTCGATTGCCGTTGGCTGATAGTCGCCGACTCCAAGCATGATTGGGCAGTTTGGACCAGTGATGTCAGAGTCCAGAATTCCAACTTTGGCGCCGAGCGATTTGAGCGCTAACGCCAGGTTGATAGAAACTGTGGTTTTGCCGACGCCGCCTTTTCCGGAGGTGACAGCAATAATATGTTTAATCCCGGGAACTGGTTCCTTGTCAGAAACTTTGCCCTTGCCAGTGACTTGCGCATCGGTCACCATCTCAATTCCTTCAACGCCTGGAATTGCCATCACCGCTGCACGGCAGTCTGATTCGATTTTTTCTTTCAGTGGGCAAGCTGGTGTTGTGAGCGTCAGTCTGAAGTGAACGGTTTTGCCTTCAATCTTGATATCCGAAACCATCTTCAACGTAACGATGTCGACATGAAGGTCAGGGTCCATCACGTTTGAGAGAGCTTTCTTGACTTCCTCGGGCGTTATTTTAGTTTTGCTTCCAAAAATCATAGCTTCCTCTCGTGTCCAGTCTTGCCATTGGGCGGTGCGACTCGGTCAGATCCGGATGGCTGACATAGTCTAATGCGGCAGATTTGTCTCCGCATTCAAATAATAGATCAGGATCTCGAGATACTCTCAGCTCTAATCAAATATTTAGTTAGACTTCGTAGATTCGATAGCGAGTGGGTGTTTCTGTCCCAGGTCTTTTGCCAGAATATCTCTAGATTTCTCGAGTTGATGGGTGGCTGTCGCATTATCTCCAACTAACCGGCTGAGTTTAGAGGCTTCCAGATAGGCTTTCCTTGTGTCAGGGTGCGACTCTCCGAGAACCTTCTGGCGGATATCCAGGCATTGGCGCGCAGCGTCAATTGCCTTCGCGTATTGTTTCTCTTGAGTGTAAGCTTTGCCGAGATACTCATAGGTATCGGCTACGTCCTTGTGTTCATGCGGCAATGAAGCAGTTTGAACTGCAAGCGCTTGTTTTAGGTATTGCTCTGCATCTTTGGGTTTGTCTTGCTGCAAACGCATAGCGCCCAATCCAGTCAAGCTTTTAGCGACCAGCGGATGGTTTTTCCCCAGTCGCAATTGCCTGATCTGCAAGGCTTCATTAAACAATGGCTCTGCTTCTTTGAGTCGACCGGTGATTCTATATAAGCCCGCTAGATCGTTTATATCCGTTGCCGTGTCGGGGTGTTGGAGACCCAATGCGGTCTTATCCATGGCCAGTGCGCGTTTATAACACTGCTCAGCTTCAGCATAGCGACCGGTGTCCCGATAGACCGTTCCCAGGTTCACTAATATGGACGAGTTTGCTACATCGTTGGAACCTAGCGCTTTTTCTTTGATAGCAAGCGCTTCTTTGTAATACTGGTCAGCTTGTTTGAATCGCGCGGTGTCTCTGTAAACCTTTGCCAGTCCGTTCATAATTGACGCGCGGCGCGGGTCATCCAGTTTCTTTATATTCGTATCCCAAAGTTCCAAGGCTTTGACATAACATTCTTCTGCTTGTTTGTATTTTGATTGATCGCGATAGGTCAGCGCTAAACCATTGAAGCTGAGCGGAATCTCCATGCGATCTTTTTTTAGATTTTTTTCTGCCAGCTGTGTGAGTTCAACATAAAGTGATTCTGATTCGTCGTAATGCGCAGTCACCCGTTTCAACTCAGCCATGTTGTTCAACGCGCTCAGGTAGCGGGTATCAGCATCACCATATTTCTTCGATGCATCGATTGCTTCTAGAAACGACTTCTCTGCGATTTGATAATTGCCGGCTTCAAACGCGTTCTTTCCTTCACCGATTGCGTTGTAATATGGAACGCTGTCGACAATGAAACAGGCTGCCACCACCCCTGATACCGCGATAACTCCGCGTTGGTACCATTTATATTTCTTGCTCTCGATAATCGACTTGAAAATCTTCTGAGCCTTGAGAATTTTCTCTTTCATGGGAAGTAAACCTGCAAATATAATGAAACTCCAATCGCGTTCAAGTAAGAGCTCAGATAGTGAACTCGTGCGCGAATCAGGATGTCGGTCGTAGTAAGTTTGGACACCTCTAGCCTACGTTCCCAAGCGGGGTCAGTCAAGCCGGGTTTACCCTGAATCCGATTATTGAAGTTTTGATTTATCGCGGTTCAAAATTCTGACGTGTACAATTGAATAAGCGAGCGGAGTCATCGAATGAACAAAATTCAAATCTGCGCTCTGATTCTATGCCTTACACCCATTAGTCTTTTCAGTGTCGTTAACGTTTTATTTTTGGCTTTTCCTACTCATTTATTCTCCGGTGAAGTGTATGTGGGGACGAGGTCGGGATTTCTGACCTGGGAAAACACGTTGCTTGTCTGGCTAGGCGTTGCAAGTTTTACCGCGCTCATAGTTTGGCTTCTCCGTTCGAAACCCTGCATTTCTAAACAACCGCAACGCGGAATAGACTGAACTTGCGCGTTAATAGCAGAAGGTGAAGTTCAGCCGGGCTAAACTTCACCTATCTGCCCTGTGCGGCGTAAAGCTGTTTAGTTGGATGCCACTTCTCTCAAAGGAACTTCAGTATCGTTTCTGTACGTTGCTGAAACTCGCTGAGCGCCGAGGAATTCGTGATGAAGAAGATCTGCCGCGCGTTTTGCATGCTCGCTGTTGACGAGGAACGAAATTGTGGATTCGCTTGACGAGAATAAACGAACTTGGATGCATGCTGTAGTCAGAAGCCCGAGCGCTTTGGTGCGGATTGCAGATGCACTGCCGATGCCGCTTCCAACGAGGCTTATTCTTGTGACATCGAAGTCTGCGGTTAGTTCTTCTGCACAACTCTTGGTCTGTAATTCTTTCAAGCGGCACTGAAGTATATCTGCATCAGAGTAGCGCAAAGCTAACTGGACAAGACACTCTTCCTCGTTCAAGTTGGTTTGTGAAACGACGTCGATTGAGATGTCTTCTTTTGCAAATAACGTTTCGCACTCTGCCAGTATTGGAAATGTGGTTGGTACGTTGGTGAGTAAAACATAGGCTTGATGTGAATCCACGGCTACTGCTTTGACTTTGCTAAGTTTTTCCACGTCTCTTGCTCCTGTGATTAGTGTGCCGACATTGTCGGGGTTAAAGGTATTTCTAATTCGTAATTTGATTCCGTAGTGTCGAGCCAATTCGGCGGCGCGCGGGTGTAGAACCTGTGCTCCTGCGCGCGCCAGTTCGATCGTCTCTGAGTAGGAAAGCGTTTCAATCAGGGTGCTTTCTTGAATTTTGTTGGGATCGCTCGTGAAGATTCCATCGACATCGGTATAGATATGACATTCGTTCGAACCCGTAGCGGCAGCGAGTGCTACGGCCGAGGTGTCGGAACCGCCGCGACCAAGTGTTGTGATCTCGCCGTTTTCGCTCAGACCCTGAAATCCAGCGACAACGAGAACGTCATACTCGCGAAGCGCGTCTTTTAGAACGTTGCCGCTGATGTCGAGAATTCTCGCGCAACTATGCGTGTTGTCTGTGACTATACCGATTTGCGAACCGGTGAATGACTTTGCTTTGATACCCCGATCTTTCAGAATGATCGTAAGCAGCGCGATTGAAATTTGTTCACCGGTGGAGAGAAGCATGTCCAATTCGCGTTTGTCCGGTGCACTGGAACATTGCTTCGCCAGTCCGTATAGATAGTCGGTCGTGTCGCCCATCGCGGAGACGACGACTATCTGTTTGGCTGTTCTTTTCTTGGCGATGATATCGACAACGTGGTTGATTCTGCCGATGTTTTTGACAGATGTGCCACCAAATTTGAGAACGGAAACGCTACTCATGATTCCTCCTACTTCGCTACTGCGAGTTCGCGAACAGCTACTTGTGCGCGCTTGCCAGACAGCGCTTGATCGAGGTCGGCGATCAGATCTTCAGCTTCTTCAATTCCGGGAGACAATCTGATCAGTCCGTCGAAGATTCCGCAATGTTCGCGAATTTCTTTCGGGATCGGTTTATGTGTCATCGTTGCAGGATGGCAAATCAGTGATTTGACGCCGCCCAAGCTCTCTGCCAGTTGAAATAATTTTGTCGAACCGACAGTAGCGGCTGCGGCTTCCAAACCACCTTTGACTTCGAATGAGAGCATTCCGCCGAAACCGCTCATTTGTTTTGCCGCGAGCTCATGCTGAGAATGGCTCTTCAAGCCCGGATAGAGTACTCTTTCTACGGCTGGATGTGATTCCAAAAAGTTCGCGATTGCAGTTGCGTTGCGCTCATGTTCTCTCATGCGAAGTTTTAAAGTTTTCAAACCGCGAAGAACCAGGAAGCAATCGAATGGACCGGGAACGGCTCCTACTGCGTTGTTGTGATATTGAAGTTTTTCATAAAGCTCCGGATTAGAAGTGATGATGGCACCGCCAATAACATCACTGTGACCACCGAGATACTTTGTTGTGCTGTGAATAATCACGTCAGCACCAAGTTCCAGAGGACGTTGGAAATATGGCGTAGCGAAAGTGTTGTCGACGGCGAGCAGAACTCCGTTGGCGTGGCAAAGACCAGCGATTGCGCGAATATCTGCCAGTTTCACCAGTGGATTTGTCGGTGTTTCAATCCAACATAATTTTGTTGCTGGTGTAATCGCCCGTTCGATATCCTCGATGTTCTGAGCATTCACATATGTGAACGTGATGCCGTAGCGTGTGAGAACTTGTTCGAACAGTCTGTAAACTCCACCGTAGACGTCCTCTCCCACGATAACGTTATCGCCGGCGGATAGCAGGTTTGTAACCGTGTATGCCGCGGACAGCCCGGATGCTGATGCCAGGGCGTATTTCGCGTTTTCCAATGAAGCCAGACATTCTTCCAGGGCGGTTCTAGTCGGATTGTGAGTGCGTGCGTACTGGTAGCCGCGGTTCTTTCCAAGCTCTTCGAGAACGAAGGTGGAAGTTTGAAATATCGGTGTGTTCAATGCGCCTGTGGTCGGATCGCAGTCCTGTCCGGCGTGTATCGCGCGGGTCGAGAAGCTCTGGTTTTGACACTCTTCGAATTGTTTGTAGATGCTCATTGTGAAACTCTCCTAGGTTTTTGGCATGCAGAAAAACGCCCCTTCTCGTAGTGGAGAAGGGGCGTTGCGTACGATTCAGTAACTTAATTAGTTATGTCAGAACTCGCATGAAGCAACGCCACCCTCTCCGGAGGGCATCGACATTGCCATAGACATATTCAAGCGGTTTTGCATGTGACCATTATGGACGAATAGATTTGAATGTCAAAGGTCTTTTGCAGATATGTAACGTTACAGCAACTTCGGGCTGCTGGAGCCAGTTTCGACAAATTGCTCATATAAGGATAAACAGTTAAATAGATACTCTTTTAGATCTAATATCTAGTTATAGGTGAAAAATGTGCTCGGCATTGCCATGTAAAACCTTATCGAGATCGTCTTTCGACAGACGATCTTTCATAAGGTCAATTTGCTCTTGGTACTGCCCGTAGTGCTTGCTTCCAAAGTAGGTTGCATCGGTGCCGAAGAGAACGCGGTCGCTGCCGAACTGTTCGATCGCGAAAGGGTGATTCTAACAAAATTTTTCATGCGATCGAAATTATTTCCTTCACTTCGCACCTGCAGTCAGCGGCTCAGGATTCCCGCCTTCGAGGTCTGAGGCATCCATAAAAATGTTTTTGAATTCTTGCATGTCAGCCGGAACTGCCTTGTCGTCCCCGGTTACAACAGAGCCATTTAGTTTTTTTTGTAGCTGTTGGACTGCATTTCTGTCCAGGTTTGGAGAGTCGTACAGCACCACCTGGTCTGTTTTGGTTAATGGATATAAGTATTTTAGTGAATTCGGATCTTTTACTTTGGACACATACAAACTTCTTAGATTTGGCATGGAGCCAAACAGTTTCATCTCTTCAGGGCCGATGGGAATTCCCATAAGCTCCAAGAAAGTCATATCTTTGCCCGCAAGATAATGCAAATCTTTTGATGATGTTTGCGTGAAGCTCACTGCCACATATTTCAAACCCGGATTTCTTTCGGCGATCATTT
This sequence comes from uncultured Candidatus Obscuribacterales bacterium, assembly GCA_964600935.1. Taxonomy (GTDB): domain Bacteria; phylum Cyanobacteriota; class Vampirovibrionia; order Obscuribacterales; family Obscuribacteraceae; genus JADYXR01. Next base: position 14,746 of record CAZRMH010000109.1, on the reverse strand, counting down.
TGAGAGACTTTCCGGTTAATTTTCTACAGCGATTAACGCGAAAATCCTCAAACTTTCCGGAGCGCGAAAGCTCGTCCACTGTCTCATCGTCTATGTCTGCGCCATCCAGGTGAACTAATTTCAAATCTTGGCACTTCGCCAGTGCTGATACCCCTTTGTTTGTAATTAAGCCAGCGTCACGCGCAGTAAAAACTCTGAGAGGCAGTTTGTTGATCGCTTCAATATAGGAATCGTTGACGCCGGCACAAGAGTCGAGATTGAGTTCAAGCAGGTTTTTGCAATTAGCGATTGCGTCGAGTTCGGTTTGCGAGATATCCCTGCAATCTTTTATTTCATCTATTACCGGAGCCTCTGACTTTCTGATTTTTGCGCCGACGAGAGAAACTGCTTCCATATTTCTGAGAGTTCCTAGCGCTTCAAAACCTTTTGGGGATAGGCTTGTTTTACTGAGGTCGAGTTTTAGCCCCTCAATTGACCTGAGATGTCTTAGTCCGATTCCAGTTATATTTGTAAATGCTAAATTGATGTCGGGGGTGCTGAGGCTGACTTGCGCAAGGCAGGCCAAATCTTCATCTGTGATGGTTCCGCTATTCTTGGGGCACACAAAAATGTAGTTGAAATGGCTGAGGAAGTTACCTCGTCGGTAGGTGTATAGTTTGTTGAATTTTTCCCTTGCTGGTTCAGTTGGCGAGAGTTTGACGGACGTGGCAACAGGCTTGGTTGCTGGCTCGTCTTGAGACCGGAGGATTAAGGGCAGGGGGATTATAACTATCAGGGCGAGCACTACAATTGGCCAAAATCGAAGCCTTTGTGATACTACGGGTGATACCTTGACGGATCGTTCCGGCATCGATGCTTGAGCTAGTGTGTCGTTTACTTCCTGTATCGTTTGGAACCGTTTTGCCGGATCTTTTTCCAACATCCGGGCAACGCAATTTGTTAGTGCTGGCGGAAACTCCAGATTTGGAGCTGCTGACGATAGCGCAGGCGCAGTTTTCTCAGCATGCATTCGCAAGAGATCAAACAGATCATCTGATTCGAACGGCAACCTGCCGGTCAACATGTAAAAGGCAACGCATCCGAGAGAGTAGATATCCGACCGCTCATCGCCCTCCAGACCTTGCGCTTGTTCCGGGCTAATAAAAAGCGGACTACCTTTGATTCTTCCGCTCGTGTTTCCCAGTCGCTCCTGTGACTCGCGCTGCCGGGCGAGACCGAAGTCGACGACGATCGCTCTCATATCTGACGAGCCATATCCTTGCACAAGAATATTGGCGGTCTTTAAATCGCGGTGCGCGATTTTCTTACCGTGAGCATGTGCAAGCCCGGTACAAACCTGCATAAGTAGCTGGATTGCGAGTTCGACCGGGATTCGAAGTGTTTCTTCGATTATCGTATCGAGACTGTTTCCATCGACGAAGTCCATAATCAAAAATGCCTGATTATTTTTCGTCACGCCGAAATTCAAAATTCTAACCAGGTTTTCGTGATTGAGTTTTGATGCCAGTCTCGCTTCGGCTTGAAAGCTAATCAAACCTTTTTGATCTGCATGTTTTAAAAACTTGATCGCGATGGTTTTATCGAGTCGGCTGTCGTGAGCTCTGAAAACACTACTGGTCGCGCCGCTGCCCAGAAATTGAATGTCGGTCAATCGCCCCTTTCCGAGCGCTTCCAATACGTCGTCCGGCAGTGTTTGCTGCTCGGCGATATCGGGTTTCCTGGATGCTGAATCGCTTTGGCTCATTTGCTCGCGAGAATGGAGAGCAACAAGTCTTCGAATGCATTTTTATCAAGTTGGGCAGCTACTTGTACTTTTCGACCGCCAAACAGGCTAGTTGAGGTCTTGCCCTGGCTCTTTCCGCTGGTTGCCGTGTCGATTTTCATTTCCTTGAATTTGAATAGACCAGGCTCGATGGCAGCTGCAGCCGTGATAGTGTCCCAAAAATAGTATTCGAATCCTTTGACTAAAGACCAGAGTTTCGTCGCCAGCATTGACGCTTTGCTCTTTTCCGCTTGGGCCTCGAGGCGTGCGAGAAACTCTTTTGTTACTGGCAGCTGGTTTGTGAGATCGAGTGTAATCAGCTTTAGTGGAATTTTCGTGTCAAGAATAGCCTTGAATGAAACCGGGTCGGCATAAAGATTCCACTCGGCGCTGCCGTCGTGGCCTTCCTCATCAACGTTGCCGGGAACGTTGATGGCGCCGCCCATGATGATCATTTCCTGAATGTTGTTGGCGAGCGCCGGTTGTTCAGCCAGAATTCTGGCGATTGTCGTGACTGGTCCGGTTGTGACAACGGTCAATGCTTCTTTGGAATTGCTGAGAATATCGGTAAAAACGGCATCAGAGCGACGAGCGCGACCTTGCTGGTAAGGTTCTTTCAAATAGTTGTCGCCAAACAACGGAAGTTCGTTGATGATGTGACTTTCGCGGCGCCAGTTGTCGGGAAATGGATTGGGCATCTCGTCAGGCTGCTGCGAAATTTCAGCGCCTTCGAGGTTTATATAAGTCGCGATTTTGAGCATCGCTTCCAGTGCCTGATCCACAAAGCAATCGCCATTGGTCACGCCAATAGCCTGCAACTCGACTTGTGGCGCAAGCCACAGCAGGATTGCGCTTATAAGATCATCCACATGACCGTCATGATCGTGCAGTACTTGTTTCAACGTAGAGTTCTTCTTTTCTTCTGCTGAGATTCATGGACACCGAGACCAGTTTACTTTGACCCGGGCCAATCTTGCATTATTAGATGAGAGAAAGTTGATTTTGGCTTAACAAGAAACACGCAGAGTACAAGTTTTTGATCCAATAAGACTAACGCCAATCTTCAACAATAAGTGAAGGTATTCGATCAAATTCCCGGACATTGGACGTGACCAGTACGCAACCGTGCGCTAGGGCAGTTGCGCCTATCAGTAGATCAAGCGATCCGATCGGTGTTCCTTTTTTCCTTAGTTCAGATCTAATGCGTGCGGCGCTTTCCGCGGCAAGTGCGTCGAATGGAATGGTCTTAGTCACTTCACGAAGGCTGTGGAACGCATTATGTAATTTTCGTTTTACCGATGGGTTGAGCTCGAAACCATAAAGAACTTCCATTACCGTGATGCTCGATATTGCGATTTGACCCGGTGAAATACTTTGAACCTTTCGTTTTGTATGACCAATACCAGCGAAAAAGTCACTGATAGTGCAGGTGTCCAGAAGAAACGTAGACATCAATTGCCGTCCCTATTGTTCTTGGCGAAAGATGTCATCGCGATCAGAAGAAAAATGATCGCGATTTGCTTCAAAGCGAGGTAACGACTTGACCGGGATGAACTGAAAAACCGCTTCAGGCCATTCAACAGCCAACTGACTTTCGACGTACTCACGAAGTGCTTTTCTCACCACGGAATTGCGCTTCTCTCCTGTTTTTTTGCACAGGCTTTCTAGTTTTGACTCCAGTTCTGGCTCAATATAGACGTGGAAACTCATCTTTCGACTTCTCCGTGAGTTTTCTAACATGTTATATTATAACATAAACTCCGGAATGCTGTTGACAAGCCTCGATGCTCCGACTCTATGCGTATCAAGACTTGTCGCACCGATAGATGCGAGTTACCAGGTTTTCAATTTTGCTGAAAGAACTAGAGGATTCCGAGTTCCATTTGGGTTTCCTCGCTCGCCATGGTTCTTGGGTCCCAACGTGGAGACCAAACCAGGTCGATTTTAACTTCCTTCACCCAGGGCAACTTCTTGACCGCCTGGTGAGCTTGAGCCTGGATGACAGCGCCTACTGGGCAAGCCGGGCTGGTTAGCGTCATTTGTACGACGACGTTGGAGTTATCTTCAACTTTGATGGCATAGATCAGTCCGAGATCGACAATGCTGATTCCGAGTTCGGGATCGACTACTGTTCTGATGCTTTCTTTGACTACGTCTTCTTGAAGTGTCGACATTTTTTCTCTCCTGAATTTCGACGTCTGTCGTAAATTGTTTTGTATTGTGAGACCAAACCGGCTCAGAGACTATTTCTTGCCTTCCACTGTTTCAATACCCTCAATCAGAGTATTCCAGGGCAGTAATGCACATTTGATTCGAACAGGATATTTTTTTACGCCTTGCAAAGCTTCGAGGTCTTCGAGATCTTCGGGTAATTCAACATCGGTTTTTGTTTTATTCATCATCATGTCTTTAAACGTATTGATGATTTCATGCGCCTCTTCAAGACTCTTGCCGACAATCACTTCGGTCATCATGGAACCGGATGCGGTGTTAATCGAACAACCTTTTGCTTCCAGTTTCACATCGGCGATTTTGCCGTCGACCACATTTAGATACAGCGTCAGTTCGTCTCCGCAGAGAGGATTGACACCTTCGACTTTCGCTGATGGTTCGTCGATTATGCCGTGGTTACGGGGATTGTGATAGTGATCGAGAATGGTCTCACGATAGAGATCATCTGCTAACGACATGCCCAAAGACTCTTTTCGCCTCCCTTAGCGCTTCGATGAATTTATCAACGTCTTCATTCGTGTTGTAGATATAGAAACTTGCTCTTGCTGTTCCGCTGACGCCGAGGTCGCTCATAAGTGGCTGGCAGCAGTGATGTCCGGCGCGAATTGCGACGGCAGATTCATTCAATAATTGACCGAGATCGTGAGGATGGATCGTTTCGAAGGTGAACGAAATCACCCCGCCTTTTAAATTCGGATCGGTTGGCCCATAGATTTTGATGTCATCAAACTCTTTGAGTCTTTCCAAAGCGTAAGCGGTGATCTCGATTTCGTGCTGACGAACAGCATCCATGCCGAGGTCGTTCAAATAGTCCAGGGCGGCGCCACACGCGATGACATCCGCGATGTTCGGTGTTCCGGCTTCGAACTTCCAAGGTAGTTCGTTGAATTTCGTTCTATCTCTGTGGACGGAACTGATCATGTCGCCGCCGTACATAAATGGTGGCATTTTTTCGAGCAATTCGGCGCGACCCCAGAGGACGCCGACACCAGTTGGTCCGAGCATTTTGTGAAACGAAAACGCCAGGAAGTCGACGTCGAGGTCTTTCACTGAGGTCGGCAGGTGAGGAACGCCCTGAGCTCCGTCGAGAAGGACAATGGCGCCGTGCTGACGAGCCAGTTTTACAACCTCTTTGACTGGAGTGATTGTGCCGAGTACATTGGACATTTGGGTGATGGCGACCAGTTTTGTTTTGGCACCAATAACGGTGGCAGCTTGTTTTAAATCGAATTGACCATCTTTGGTCAATTCGATGAAACGCAAGGTAGCGCCTTGTTCTAGCGCTAGTTGTTGCCAGGTGACATGATTCGAATGGTGTTCCATCGCAGAAATTACGATTTCATCACCGGCTTTAATGTGGTGCTTGCCCCAAGAATTCAGGACCAGGTTTATCGCTTCGGTGGTGTTCCGAGTGAAAATTACTTCGCGTTCTGACGGGGCATCGATGAAGGCACGGATTTTTTCGCGAGTGTCTTCGTAAGCTGTGGTCGCTTCTTCGCTGAGCGTATGCAGACCGCGGTGGATGTTTGCGTTGTAGTATTCATAGTAGTGCGAAAGCGCTTTGATAACAGATTCAGGTTTTTGCGACGTCGCTGCGTTATCCAGGTAAACCAACTGGTGACCATTGAGCTCGCGATTGAGAATTGGAAAGTCCTTGGCGATTTTTGCGCTGTCCAATTTCTTCACTGGTTTTGTTGTTTCATTTGCAATTGGCAATTCTTTTATCATGGCTTGATCCAAACCTCTCCATCTCGGACTTCCACGGTGTACTTCGCTATCGGTTGAACTGCCGGTGGACAAAGTGCTTTGCCCGTGGTCACATCAAAAGTCGCGCCATGGAGTGGACAGCTAATCACGGTTCCTTCTAATTCACCCTCGCTCAAGTGAGCATAAGCGTGAGAACAAATATCTGATACCGCATATAGTGTTCCGCCGACATTGCAGATGGCAACGTCTTCGGCATCAATTTCTACTGCTTTGACATGTCCTTCCGGAATGTCGCTCAGCATTGCAACTTTCTGAAAGTCGCTCATACCGAGGCTCCGGACAGAGCCTTCTTACTGGCATCGGTCGCGTGAATTTTTTCGCCGATCAAGTCTTCCAACCAGTCAGCCGCTCCTTCAATCTTGAGTGAATGAACGATTGTGTTGAAGAAGCCGGTGACGATAAACTCTTCGGCTTCTTTCGAAGTCAAGCCGCGGCTCATCAGATAGAAGACCTGGTTTTTATCGACTGGTCCAACGGTAGCGCCGTGAGAACATTTAACTTCGTCGGTCAGAATTTCAAGTCGTGGAATCGATTCAGCTTTTGCCGTTTCGCTCAGCAAGAGGTTCTTATTGGACTGATAAGCATCGGTGTGTGACGCATCGAGCGAAACTTTGATGTTTCCCTGATATGAGGAAACGGAGTTGTCTTTCAAAGCCACTCTGAAGTTTATGTTTGAACGAGTATCAGGTGCGTCGTGATTTTGAACCGTGTTGTAGTAGAAGTGTTCTTCGCCGTCCGCCAGTGCGACGCCGCGAATATCGGCGGAAGCGCCGCGTTCTACCAGCGAAGTGATGATGTCGGACTTCAACTGTCCACCGCCAAGAGCGGCTGTCAGAGAATAAACTTCAGCGTCCCGTCCGACAATGTTGTTGTTTCTGGCTACCGAGAAAACCGCTCTACTATAGTCGTAGACTTCCAGGTAGTGAACCGATGCGTTCGGTTTTGCGACAACATCGACAATCGCGCTTGTGAAAATCCAATCTTTCTTTTTGGATTTCGGCGCGTTCTCTTTTGCTGGAGCACCGCCTTCGAAGACGTTGACCACCTTAACTGCTGAGCCCTGATCGGCGACAATTATGATGCGAGGGAAAATTGCTTCTCCAGGAACGCTTGATTCCGAAATTGAATTGACGATAACAAAAGGTGCATCGACAGAAACGTTTTTAGGAATGTAGAGAAAGGCACCGGCTGTGAAGAATGCCGAAGTCATCAAGGATAACTTGCCGTATTCGCTATTCAACCCGCGTTCTAAATGTTCCTTCAGCAAGTCACCATGCTTGGTGATTGCCTCTTCGATCGTCGTGAAGATAACGCCCTTGCTGGCGAGTTCCTCGTCGAGATGTTTTTCGGAGCAATCACCACTGGTTTGCGAAACGATTCCGGACAACTTTGTCAGTTGTTTTTCCAGATCTATTTTGCTTGTAACTTTGGTTTTGTTGCCAACAACTTGAACGATTGGGCTGAGCTTGGTCAGATCCACGGTTTCCACCAGGGTCTTGCGCCAATCGTCTAGTCGCGTGCTCGGATTGTCGGCTTCGAAATATTTTTCGAAGGCGGACAAACGTAGTTTTTCAAGCCACTCGGGTTCGCCTCTTTTTTTAGTGAGGCTATCTACATCTGCACGGGTTATCGTGCTCAGGGTTCTGGACTCTGACATAAGTTCCTTCTTTGCGTTTCCCATCTCGGTGGCTTTAGCCAACCGAGCCCTCCATCTCGAGTTGAATCAAGCGGTTAAGCTCAACAGCGTACTCGAGTGGGAGTTCCTTAGTGAACGGTTCGAAGAATCCATTCACAACCATTGCCTTAGCTTCGTCCGCAGTTAGACCGCGGCTCATGAGGTAGAAGAGCTGTTCTTCGCCGACCTTTGAAACGGTGGCTTCATGTTCGACCGAAACATCCTTCTCGTCGATTTCCATCGTCGGGTATGTGTCAGAACGCGAATGTTCATCCAACAAGAGCGCGTCGCATTTGACCGAAGTCTTCACGCCGGTTGCTCCCGGGAGAACCTTGATGAGACCGCGATAAGAGGTGCGACCACCATCTTTGGAGATCGATTTCGAAGTGACGATTGATGTCGTATTTGGTGCGGCGTGGATGATCTTCGCGCCGGCATCCTGGTGTTGATCGTGTCCGGAGAACGCGACGGAGAGAACTTCGCCTGTTGCACCTTCGCCCATCAAATAGATGGCTGGATATTTCATTGTTAGCTTGGAACCGAGGTTGCCGTCGACCCATTCGACTTTGGCGTTCTCTTGAGCGACGGCACGTTTTGTCACCAGGTTATACACGTTACGCGACCAGTTTTGAATGGTTGTGTATCTGATGTGTGCACCTGGTTTTGCTATCAATTCAACCACTGCGGAGTGCAGAGAGTCCGATGAATAGGTAGGAGCCGTGCAGCCTTCGATGTAATGAACGAAGCTGCCTGGTTCTGCGATGATCAATGTTCTTTCGAACTGACCCATGTTCTCAGCGTTGATTCTGAAATATGCTTGCAGAGGAATTTCAACTTTGACGCCAGCCGGTACCCAGACGAAACTTCCGCCTGACCACACTGCTGAGTTCAGAGCAGAGAACTTGTTGTCGGCAACTGGAATAACAGATGCGAAGTGCTCTCTGATGATGTCTTCATGCTCGCGCAGACCTGAGTCCATATCGAGGAAGATTACGCCTTGAGCGGTTAGATCTTCACGAATAGAGTGATAAACAACTTCTGATTCATATTGTGCGGTGACGCCGGCGAGGAATTTTCTTTCGGCTTCAGGAATGCCTAAACGATCGAAAGTATTCTTGATGCCCTCTGGCACGTCTTCCCAGTTCTTTTCGCTTCTCTCGGAAGGCTTGATGTAATAGAAGATGTTGTCGAAGTCGATGTCTTCGAGCATCTTTGTATTGCCCCAGGTCGGCATTGGCTTTTTCAAAAAAGTTTGGAGTGCTTTCAACCGAAGTTCGAGCATCCATTTTGGTTCTTTTTTCATTGTCGAAATCGATTCGACGATTTCAGGCGTTAGGCCTCGGCCGGACTTGAAGAGATAATCTTCTTTGTCATTGAAGCCATATTTGTAGTCGTCGCCGATATCTCTGATATCAGTGTTCGGGTCAAACGCTAGTTCTGCTGCCGACATGATAGTTTCCTCTTATACGGATCCGGGAGTGAGTTGTTCTTGCGTAACCCAGTCGTAGCCATGCTCTTCGAGCTTGCTAGAGAGTTCGGCACCACCGGAGGTGACGATTCTGCCGTCCTGAAATACGTGGACAAAATCTGGTTGCACATAATTCAAAATGCGCTGATAGTGGGTGATAAGGAGAATTCCTGTCTCCGCAGTGGCAAGCGAATTAATTCCGCTTGATACCGTTTTTAGTGCGTCGATGTCGAGACCGGAATCGGTTTCGTCGAGTACGGTTAGTTTCGGCTTCAGCATGGACATTTGAAGAATCTCCAGGCGTTTCTTTTCGCCGCCGGAGAAACCATCGTTGACATAACGCGAAAGGAATTCTTTGGGCACGCCCAATTTATCCATCGCCGCTTGAAGCTCTTTGCGGAATTCCTTAATAGGCACTTCTTGACCGCGAACTGCCTTGGTGGTGGCGCGTAAGAAGTTGGAGACGGAGACGCCTGGAATGGCAACAGGATACTGGAAGCCCAGTGATATGCCGAGTCTGGCGCGCTCGTCAGTGGCGAGCTCCTGGATTTCTTTGCCTTCGAAAAGGATGTGACCCTTGGTTATCTTGTAGTTAGGGTGACCCATGATCGCGTATGAGAGCGTCGATTTGCCGGATCCGTTACGACCCATAAGTGCATGAACCTCTCCAGGATTGATCGTCAGATTGACGCCCTTGAGAATTTCCTTGCCATCGACTTCTGCGTGCAGGTTTTCGATTTTGAGAAGCGGAGTTGCCATTGCCTTCTTACACCTTCGTTGGACCAGCGGACCTGATTGGCCGCGCTGTCTGTACCTCTATCTTTGGAGATCGTACTCTTATCACTCTTGGGAACGACCTTAAAGATACTAAACCTTTGATTGTACGGGTTTTACATATAAAATAGTATCAAAAATCTGTAAAGTAGTCACCGTAATTAATGTTGCCTTCATTTAGGCGCTGGTGCGTCTTTCAGGAAATGCGATACTTTATCTATAGGGCCCGTAACGTTTATCAGGGCAGTGGGCCAAAACGTTATTTGATCTGTATGATTGAAAACCTGAACTACGAATTTAAGCCAGTTGCGGTTTTCGGGGACAAAGGGATCATTAAAAGGTTTTTGACCAAAATGAGGTCTTGCTGTAACAAATGATCACACACCATCTGGGGAAAAACCCCGACAGTACTCATGATGCAGTCCTTCTCTATTTGAAGAAAGAAGGCGAAATGACTGTGCAGGCGCTCTGTGACGTTCTCGGGATTACGGCGATGGCTGTTCGGCGGCATCTGCAAGTGCTGCAAAACGATGGACTTATTGAATCTCGCATGGTCCGTCAATCGCGCGGGAGACCTAATTACCAGTACAAACTTACGGCTAAGGCTGAATCTTTGTTTCCGTCAGGGTTTCAAAATCTGGCGATGGATTTGCTCGACGCCGTGTATGAAACTTCCGGTCATAAAGGCGTGATGGATCTTCTCACGGCCAGAAATCGTAAGCGCATGCTTCGGCTGAAAGAGCGAGTCGAGAACAAAGATTTGCATGCTCGCGTTCAGGAAGTTTCGAAAATTTTTTCCGAGGATGGCTACATGACTGAGTGGGAGCAGTTGGAGGATGGCAACTACTTCATCTATCAACAACATTGCGCGTTGCATGATGTGGCCAAGCAATACAAACAAGTGTGTGCCCTGGAGCCGCAATTGATGCAAAATTTGCTCGGCGTCAAAGTGACGCGCGAAAAATACATTATGAAAGATGATCCGGTTTGTGGATATCTGGTCCACCACGACGAAGCGTGTGAACCGGATTTGGCTTAGCTCGATGCTTCCAGGTCGGAACTAAATGCCTTTGAGTTCCCAATCACTGGTAGGTAGTCGTGGTGAAACTGTTGACAGTTTTACGAAGTTTGCCGGACCGCGAGCTGCGATCGGAAGACCGCCTGTAATGACGATATTGTCCTTCGCTGCCACCAAGCCTTTGGCGAGAAGCGTTTGCTCTACCAGATTCAAGGTCGAAATCGAATCACTCACTTCAGTGAGCATGATTGGCGTCGTACCCCAGAGCAATGTCAGCTGATTGTATACGTGACCGTGCTGCGTCAATGCGATGATTGAGACCGGCGGGCGCAACTGTGAAATCAATCGTGCCGTGGCACCACTCTTGGTGAACGTCGCTATCACTCTCGCCTTCAAATCGACCGCCATTTCGCAGGCTGCGTGCGCGATTGCGTATGCGGTGGAGCGTCCGTCGTGTTCTTTCCGTAATTGATTTTGAAGTTGACTGGCTTCGACGGTGGTGGCAATCCGTTCCATCATTCTCACGGCTAGTAACGGATAATTTCCGGTAGCGGTCTCTTCTGAGAGCATTACCGCATCCGTGCCATCGAAAATTGCGTTAGCTACGTCCGATGCTTCTGCTCTTGTCGGGCGAGGATTGTCGACCATTGAATCAAGCATCTGGGTCGCCGTTATAACTGGTTTACCCTTAGCCACAGCTTTGCGCGTGATGAGCTTTTGAATCGGCGGCACTTCCCATGGTGGCATTTCTACGCCGAGATCGCCGCGGGCGATCATGACACCATCGGTGACATTGAGGATCTCATCGAGGCAGGCGACGGCTTCTGGTTTTTCAATCTTGGCGATAACCATCGGTGTGGGCCAATGGTCAGCCATTAGTTCGCGCAACTCGAGGATGTCCTGCGCGTCTCTAACGAATGAAAGGGCGACGAAATCTACTTCGCACTTGAGTCCATACTCAAGGTCCCTTCTATCCTTTTCGGTGAGAGCAGGAATTGAGAGTCTGACGCCGGGGATGTTGATTCCCTGGTGTGTTTTCAACTCGCCGCCGGTGACGACTTCGCAAATAGTGTCGGTCTCAGTGGTGGATAGAACTTTTAGTTCCAGCAAACCGTCGTCGAGAAGGATGCTGCAATCGGCGGAAACTTCGCGAGAAAGAGGTTCGTAGTTTGTGGTGACGCAATGCACATCACCAGGAACTTTTCTGCTCGTGAGCGTGAATTTTTCGCCTTTGACGAGTTGGACCTTACCCTCGGCAAGTTTGCCTGTTCTGAGCTTTGGACCGGACAGGTCGAGCAAGATACCGACTGGTTTTCCCAGGCGGGTGCTTAACTCTCTTATGTCAGTTACCAGTGCTCCAATAAACTCGTGCTCGGAATGTGAGCAGTTGATTCTGGCAACGTCCATGCCCTCTTCAATCAACGCCTGAAGCATCTCCAGGCTACGACATGATGGACCGATGGTTGCCACAATTTTTGTGCGCGCCACAATGTTTCCTCAGCTTATATATACGGTAGAACCAAGGTACAACAGCTGGAGGTCTTCCGACCTGTTCTTCTAAGAAATATAACCGGCGGAACATCGCGTTTGCTCGGGCGTCACTAAGTCAGTGTTCTTATGCACCGTTTTGGGAGAGGCCCTTTCGGGAGGGTCTCTCTAAAATGGCTTCATTAGGCGCTTGTCGTGCTATGTCAAGAAGTAAAATTCTGGATAAATCTAGACGGTTCGTGGCTCCTGAAGTATCATTAAGGTAGTAGTTTGATAAAACCCGCATGAACAGCTGGTTCTAGAAAAATTTCACTCGATTTATTTGAGGTTTTTATTCATGCAACTCGCGCGGGCGGCTGTTATTGCCGCACTAACTTTCGTTTGTCTTGGTAATGTAGAATCGGCGAGCGGCAGGCCATCGGGCTCCGGAGTGGATAAAACCCATGCGACTGAAGAGAAACAAGTCTCGAACAGCACTCTGTCTTTTGACACGAGCGAGGTCGCACTGAGGACTGAAACCGAAAAGCTGCGGCGACTTAAAGGCGGTGATGTTATCGTCGACTCGGACGATAGGGGCGAAAATCGTTTCGTCGTCGCGCGCATTCTGATTGCCGAATCACCCAGCAATGTTTGGCGCGTACTGACTAATCCTTTTGAGTTTGCCGGAAAGATTTCACCACGAATGAAGGATGTTGAGATTCTTCAAGACACTGCCGAACGTTCAGTGATGAAATGCAAAATGGAAGTTTTTCCGCCGTTGATACCATTCATCTCATACACCGTAGAGTCCGATTACAAGCTGAATGAGCACGTTCAGTTTAAACGAATTTCTGGTTCGTTGAAGGACTTCAGCGGCACCTGGGATCTAGAATCTCGAGAAGGCGGGAATGCGACTGAAGTAGTTTACTCAATGCACGTTGATCCGGGATTGCCTGTGCCGCAGTGGATAATTCGCAAGGCGATGAGAATGGAATTACCGCGTACGCTAATCGCGTTGCGTCGCCGAGTAGAAAATTCTGACGACACCATACTTGGTGCCTTGCCGACCAAAACGATTTTGGCCGTTGGACCGATTCCTCAGAGTCTTAGAGTTGAAAAACTAGCACCGCAAGCGCTGTTGGAGCGCTCAAAGTTTCAGAGTAAAACTAGAACGGTGAGTAAAGCAAAACAAGTCAGCATTCGCCCAATTGGTGTCGGTTACTAGGTACGCTGTTATTTGGCGCGCACCAAGTTTCAAAACGGGTGGCTCTCAGTTGATTTCCGGTGGAACTTCTACTTGCGGACAGTGGTACTGGCCGCGATACTGCTTTGAGTCAGTCTGAAGTTTTCGAGCGACAATTCAGGGAAACAGTTATCGATGTTTTCGATCTCTGAAAGTTTTGCTTCGTCGATGCCGGCGCCGGGCTTGAGCATCTCAGCGATAGTGAAGAAACGCTCCTGGTGACCGCGGAATCTTTCAACTGCGTACTGCTTTGCTTGAGCTGTCGTGACCAGGAATGGCCAGTCGCTCGATTCGAGAAGGAACAGTTCACGTCCTAGTTGTTTTAGAGCGCGCGTTCTTTGTTCATCTTGATGATCAGCAGTGAGATGTTTTTCCACCAGTTCTTTCATGGTTTTTTCAGCCGCGTGAATCACGGGCCACATCCATTCAGTGTCATTGTTGGACCAGACTTGCCAGTGACCGCCCGAACCCCATGAGGATTCCGGCAATTCAACTGCATGCTGCGGTGGATATTCTTCCAGGTACTCGCTGGCAGTGCTGATTTTGACTGCGGTGTATTCGTAGATCTTTCGAATAACTTGCTCGATAAACACGATACCTTCGAACCACCAATGTCCGAAGAGTTCGGTATCGAAGCTCACCATGACAAGACCTGGCTTGCTTGTTGCGCGCAATTGATTGGTCAATGCGTTTTGAATCAAACCAACATAGTGATCGGAGTTTTCGTTGATCCGCATGAGAGCGGTCTCCGGGTTATACAACTCTTTATCACCCAGGTCGGTTGTTTTGGATGTCAGCTTCCAGTAGTGCAAGCCGGAAACATCGTCTTTCTTGTGGAATTCTCTGTAGTTGCCATCGCCGGGGTAGCCTGTTCCTGCAGACCAAACTTGATAGCTGGCTGCTTCGTGTCTGCCCATCACTGCGACTGGATAATCTTTGAGCCAGAATGCTTCGAAGGTATCGTAACCGGTCGGTGGGCGTTCAGGAGCTGGTATGTAATCGATCGAACCATATGGTCCGAAAACTCGGCGAACTTGCGAAGTTTGACCGCCGGTGATAACGAATGATTCTGTGAAAAAGTATTTGAGACCGGCTTCGTGCAACCAGTGATCTATTGATGGACGGTCGCCTTCAGACGGTCTGTAAGCGCATTCTGGAAGCCAGCAGCCTTTTGGTTCGACACCGAAATGTTTCTTGTAATTGTCGGCACCGGCTTTGAATTGTGCTTGCAGCGAAGTGTCTTCACCGACTAATGGTGAGAAACAGTGAGTGGCAGCGGACGTTGTAATCTCGATGTCGCCTGAATCTTGGAATTTTTTGAAACCGCCGATGATATCACG
>CAZRMH010000108.1:0-20859 GCA_964600935.1 uncultured Candidatus Obscuribacterales bacterium | reverse complement strand
CTCTACCCAGGGCATCTTCAAAAGCGGAAACCACTCGCCGCGAATTTTTATTCCTTCTTCGACGTAGTGAAAGTCGATCGTGCACTCGAGATCATCCATCAAAACGAACTTGCTGACTTGTTCGTAGCGGTCGTGCTGCGCCAGTCGGTTGGACAGAAAACATCTAACTGCCCAATTTTTATCGTTGTTCTGAATTTTGTACACTGAAGCGAACGCACCAGTCATCGCACGTGGCAAGCCGATCGCATTGGTTACAACCAGTCCATTCTTCAAGTCCGGATCTGACATGCAAACAGCTGGGTTTTGAACTGCTTCGTTATAGTCCTGAGGTGTCGGCCAAAAACTCGGTGACATAACCGTTCCTGCGAACTAGAGACTTTTATGTTTTGACCTGGGATAACTCTAGCACTATTTCTAATTGCTCTAATTGAACCGGCAATCCGATGATAGCAAGCGTATCATGTTTTTGAGAGATCGTTAATCTCGACTTAATCGTTTAAACAGAGCGGCGTTTATTCCAGTCACTCGTGAGACTGTTTAAAATCTGTTTGCGCCTCTTCAGAGTGGTAGTGTGTGCGTAGAAAAGCTTGCGATTAAACTGGCGAAACGACTCAGCGCGCGCATTTTGAAACGTGATTCGTCAAAGCGCTTTTCGAATTTTGACGAAGTGCAAACCGTCGACTAGTGGTGTCACACCTTCTGGATTAAAAGGAGCTGTCTCACCAGTTTTTTCGTAGCCCAGACGAAGATACCAGTCCATCAATTCCGGTCGACCTGATACCACTTCTCCGATAATGTCCGTCGAGCTGTATTCTTCGCGAGCAACTTGTTCCGTCCACGTCATTAAAAATTTGCCTGCGCCGAGGCTCTGCGTGTCAGGGTCTACGGCAAGCATGCCGACGTGAGTATGCTCGCCTTCTTTGGATAGATGAATGCAACCGACAATTTTGGGTTCGTCGGAATCAACTAATTCTGCAATCAAGATCACTTGCTCTGGCGAAGTCAAGATTTGCTTCAAACCAGCAAGAGTTATGCGCGGTCCGCGAACAAGATGTTCTTCGCCGGTCCAGGACTTGTTACTCTTGCCTCCACGGAACGCATACTGGATCAATTTTTCCAAAGGTTCTATGTCCTTCAGTTCCGCTAATCGACCTTCGAGTTTTGGCCGTTGATCAGTTGATTGTGTCATGGTTCCTCGCAACTTCAGTCTCAACGATCATGCCTTGAGACGTCAATTTCTTCAAGCAATATTCGAGAGCCGGAATCAATCGTTACCGAGAGTTTGAACCGATCATTGCTGCGCGACGGAAAGGGGGGCGAATCGGTTGATAGCGAGTACAGGAATCAATTGTTACCGACCTTGGGAATCAATTGTTCCACAGACCTATTGCATCGGTTATTATGCAGGCATGAAATACACTTTCAACATTCAAGTCTCTAACGACAAAAACGAGTACAACGAAAAACTAATTGTTGGTGCACTCGATAACGAAGGCGGTGCCACCATCGCCCTCAAGCTTCTTGCTTACTTGATCTTCATCGAGCGTCGTCCACGAATCGACGAGGATGCCGGCTGGCATTTCGTGCCCGATTTGATTGCCAGGGAACTTGATGGCACAATCAGTCTCTGGATCGATTGCGGCAAGCTGTCTCCGAAAAAGGTAGATACAATCGCGATGAAGGTCCGCGACAAGATCGATTTCTATGTTTTTCGTAAAACTGAAAAAGACATGACTCATTTCTATAAAACTATCGAAGACAAAGTGAAGCATCTTCAAAACGTCAAAGGCGTTAGTTTTGATGAGGGTTTTGTCGATGGTATCGGTGGTGCGATCGATCGGACAAATACAATTGAAGGTTATATCGGCGATGATATGGTCAACATCACGATAGTGAATTCGTTTGGAAAACACGAAGCATATTCAACGATCTATAAGGTAGAACCGGGATCCTCCGGAGCTGATTGAAGTTGGAACTGTTTTATAGTTTGTTTTTCTTCAATTCGGACTGCGGTTGAATATCAATAGCTCGCCACGTTCCTGATATCAAGCCTACTTCTTCTGTCGGCTGGTCTGTCGGATTGTTTTTCAGCAGATCGGTGTAGTTTTTCAAGATCTTGAGCAATTCAGGGTCGTTGCGTCCCAGCAGTTTTCGTTTGATGCTCAACGACTTGTGATAGGCAGTTTTCGCTTCGTCCAAACGTTTGTTGAGGTGATAGAGAGTGGCGAGATTGTGATATACGTTTCCGACCGTGATGTCCTGCGGTCCAAAGATTCTCGTGAAACTGCCGATAGCGCGAAGTAGTGCGGCTTCTGCCTGTGCATAGTCTCCGAGCTCAAAATAGCATTTGCCGATCAGGGCAACGCATTGAGCGACATCTTCCTGAACGGAATGTTGCTCTTTCAGCTTTAGCACCGCCTGTAGTGCTGAAAGTGCAAGCTTGTTTTGCCCACCAAGCATGTAGACCTGGCTCATAGTGTCAAGTGTGACAATCAGTCGTTCATCGTCCTGTGCGAATGAACGCGCTTCATCCAGGCATGATTTGAAACAGTTGATTGCTGTTGTACTGTCGTTCTTGTTTAAAGCATCCAAACCCTTTTTCAGTTTTGCTGACCAGGTTGACGTCTCTAATTCATCACTCGTGCAGATTGGAAGATTCTTCCGAACAGCCCGCTCCTTCGCTTTGCAGGCGTCACGCAGCAAGTTGTCTAAATCGGAAGCCGACTGGGAGAGCGAAGCTACACCAAAATGGAATTCGCTTTTCACGCCAGCTTCTTGTAGTTTGGTGAGGTATTTGTCGGCAAACACATAGCCGCCAGAGCTGTTTCGATTAGGTAGTAAGATTGCGATGCTTCCGGTATCTTGCAATTCGAAGTGCGCGATTGTGTCATAACCGCGTTTTATTTTGTTGAACGCTGCCACCAATTTCGCGTAATGTTCATTGATGGTAAGTTTGTCTTTGCAGCTAAAAACGATTAGCGTAATTGAGTTTCTATGCTTGATTGCGCGATCTGCTTCTTGCTTTAGGAAGTACAAGAAGATAGGAAATGTCATGATGTTTGAATCGGGACGCAAAAGCGACTTGCGACCATATTCAGCAAACTCACTGTCAAAAGATATTTGCGTCGCGGCTTCACCAGCCAGACTGGATGTTTCTGCCACCTCTACCAGACCTGTGTTTAGCAGGTTGTAAACCATCGGCAGATAAATCGAACGTGGCAGATTATTGATCAGATCGAGCGCCGGCAGTGGTGAGTCGAGGCGATAGTAAAATTCCTTCTGTAAGGCGAGCTCTACTGGAACGCCACCAGTCAAGATGGCATCCAACTCGTCTTCAGAGTGTTCGCGCGCGCGGCGCAACATGGAAGAATTGGTGAACTCGAATTTTTTCAGACCCTCTGCGTAATCCGCGATGGTCGCGCCTTCAAGCAAAAGAATTTCAAGGCGTTTTTTGATCGTCTCTTCACTCGTTGTCCACCCTGGAAAGAATTTGAAATTACCTTCCTTCCAGAGCATTAGCTCGAGAACGATATCTTCGGGGCGGATTTTAGTTTCGTTGTCAGTTTGAAAAGCCTGTTGTGTAGCTGCGTGACAAAGGAGTCCTTCTTTGAAATACAGCTCCACCTGTGCGTCTTTGTGGTCGATGTTTAGTTTCCCTGACATGTTTAGCAAACTGATGGTTTGCAAAACATTTGATATTTCGACGTTCCTCAAGTCACCAGCTAGGGTCAACTGCGTGACGTCTTCTGGTTTTACGTTCTGCGCTTGAGAAGCGACAACGCTGAAATCCAACGCCTGGGGACGAGCGAAATTGCTTCCAACAGCGGCTAAATCTGTAATTGAATCCTGGGTAATTTCCTGATTACTGTCAGGTTTCCACGCCTTGAATCCGCCGGTGTCGCCATAAGTCATCGCCAACATCTCAACGAGCATGTCGACATCGCGGCAAATATGTGACCACATCACACTCTTGTTTCCGTCATCGCTGTGCTTGGCGAGGACCCATTGCGGCTCTTGGTTCGTATTATTGGAACGCTTGATCAACTCGGGAGTGGCGGTCGGAATCATCACAGTGAGGCTGTAACGTTTGCTGACCGGCCAAATCGCCTGGACTGTTTTGCCCGGACTGCTCTCCACATCTTTGAGCATTTGAACGAGCTCGGGGCGACCCGGTGGACCGTTTAGCGTTTTTGACTGGGGTTGGATGCGATTGTTAAACACACTAAGTCCCATGATCTAGGGGCGACTCCGTACAGTGTTCATACCCACCGGCAGGGCGGCAAAACCAGAGATTGCTATTGATAACAAAAGTCTGTCTCTAAATGATAGCCAATGTTTTGCAGAATTGGGAAAGGAGCCGAGTGTGTTAATTAATCTGGAACATTGGGTGAGTTCTCGATCTCGCGGATGTAAAGTGGGATTTCGACCGCCTTACTATCTCAACTTGACCGCCAGCGAGGTTCAGTAATGTACTCAACGCAAATCCGACGATATGGGGGCCGCCAAAATCCGCCAGGTCGACCGATCTCATGGGGAAATCCTGTGCTGCAGTTTTTGCGTTTGTCTATCGCCATTGGGGCGTTCTGGTACGTCGCCGTGGACGGTATCGCGGCTTTCAGTAGTACGAAATGGCCGACCGTCACAGGGCAGATCGTTGACAAGCAAATCAAAACAGTCAAAGCTCACAGATTGTTCTACAAGGATCGATACGAACCGAGCGTAAAATACAAGTTTTCCGTCGCTGGAAAAGATTACGTTTCAGAGCGGATTCAGTTTGGTAGTGGCAACTTTGAAAAGGCTGAAGCTCAGACAATTTTAGATAAGTACAAATCTAAAGTTGCCGTGCATTACAATCCCCAAGATCCGAGTGAATGTTGTCTCGATGGCAACGTCAATTATTCCGGATTCGGAGTGACTCTTTTGCTTGGTCTTGGAATGATTGTTTTGATGATTTTTGATCCTAAACCATACTAAAGATTTTTTTCAATCCGAGTTATCTGTGGCTTGCTCAGCGGCTTTTCGCAAATCGATTTTGGTGCCTTTGCCTTTGTATTTGTTAGTTGCCTGGCGCAGCATAAATTCGATCTGTCCGTTGACGCTCCGCATCTCTTGCTGAGCCCAGGCTTCGATTTCTTCGTAGAGTTTTTGATCTATTCGCAGTAAGAATGATTTACGCGGCAAAACGAGTTTCCTTTCATCTAATTTTTTCCGCAGTCTTATGGATATAACGTTCCGGTGTTTACGACTGGTTGAACTTGAGTGTCGCTGCATAAAACGACCAGGAGATTGCTTACCATAGCCGCTTTTCGATCTTCATCGAGGTCGACTATTTTGCTCTCCGCGAGTTCTTGCAGAGCGGCACTGACAATACTGACGGCACCAGTGACGATGGCACGTTTGGCAGAGACAATTGCTTCTGCTTGCTGACGCTTGAGCATCGCCATTGCAATTTCCGGGGCATATGCAAGGTGCGCGATTCGCGCTTCGTCGATGGCGATTCCCGCCTTGGCAAGCCGCTGATCGAGTTCTTCTTTCAGTGTGTGCGAGATCTCATCGACACCACTTCTTAAGGTAATTTCGTGTTCGTGATCGCCATCATAAGCGTACATGTTAGCCAGATGTCTCACGGCCGCTTCGCTCTGAATGTGCACGAACAGTTCGTAGTTGTCGACGTCGAACATCGCGCGTGATGGTTCTTCTACATGCCAGACTACGACTGCTCCGATCTCGATCGGATTGCCGCGTTTGTCGTTTACTTTTAAACGTTCACCATGTAAGTTTTGCATCTTCATTGAGATCATTCGTCGCGAACAAAACGGATTGACTAGCACTAAACCGTTTTGTTTTACAGTTCCGCTGTAACTGCCTACGAAAACCAGTACCATCGCGTAGTTTGGTTGGATTACCGCGAAGCCTCTGGTCAGATATAGCGACGCCATGAAAATTAAAAATGGCAATATAAGAGTTCGCGGATCCGTGGTCCAGCGCTCACCAAGTGCCATGAGCTCAGCAAACAATCCGACGCCGCTGATCAGAATTACTGCGATTAACACGAATAAACCGATCCACGCTGCTATTCCGCTGAGATGCCAGTGAAGCTTCTCTTTTGTCATGGCTGAACCTCTCGATCCGATTGAAAAGGGTGATATTGGACTAATAGCAATATGATATCACTTTGCTATCAGGATAGCGAGGACGAAATGCTGTCGCGTAGCAGGCTCCAGTCAGTTTTTTAAGTGTTCGTGGCTAGTCGCTCGCAGGCAAGCGATGGCATAAAAACTTTAAGTATTTGACAACTGCGCGGAGCTCAGCAATCGCTCGCGTCTCAAGCGCTCCGCTGGCGCCTCTTGCATCAGCGGTTCCGCGAGTGCGAGATATCCGGTCTTAAGTAATTACGGTGAGGGCTCCAGCGGACGTGCGAATATCGCACCAGTCCAATTTTTCGAGCGACCAAGAGCTTTGCTTATGCTATCTGGTTCAATAGTTACTTCGCCTTTCTTTGAAGACGCATCCATAAAATGCGCGACACCATCCTCGGTGCGAAAAACAATGCCCGTATGGGCGATATCCAGACCGTTGAAATTCGTGCAAGCACCGACGATGTCGCCCGTTTTTAAGAGGGGCTCTATAGCCGCGATCTTATCCGTCGGAACATATTTCAACCCGCGTTTGTTGATTGCGTTTTCTATTTTCCGAATTTTGGAAATAAGAGTTGGTTGTTTGACCAACTGAGGATAACTGCCCGGCTGACTGCTCATGATTTTGACCTTTTGAATCGGCATTTCTGCTCCTGGAAGATCGCAGAGAATCTTGACCACATGCTTAGCTTCGTTGTCGTGCAACCAATCGCTCGTGTAGTGAAGTCGAGAAGTAAAGTCTCCAGTCTTACCGCCGCGATAGCGAGTAAACTCAACTGCTTTCAACAGATCCGCGCTCTGTTGACTGCCGGCTTTTATAATTCTTGCGAGGTTTAAAGTGGTCTCAAAAAACGTGACACAATCCAATCCATCGAGATTAACAGAGCACACTTCACGATCGTCTGACAGTTCCAGAGTCTTCGCTTTGTAAGGCGTACCCTTGAGCTCAAGCGCGATTTTACCCATCAACTCACCGATAGGAAGCGTTCGCCAATTCTCGGCTTTTGCTCTATTCATTATTCGATCAAAAACTTTCTCGCCAGTGAAGACCTGGATTTGACTGGCATGAGCCGGAAAACCGTTAGCGATGCCGTAGGCCGAACACAGATATACTAAAAATTCTCGACGGGAGCACGGAATGTCCATTAACTCGACCTTGTTGCGACTGTAATTTGCATTATAAAGTGCCTGAAGATCTTTTCTATGGAGCAAGGTTACACTTCATTGAATCTATGTTTTCAGAGGTGTCGAGTTTGTCTAGTACTTCGGTTTGTTATGAGCTGCACTGGAAAGACTCTTCATTTGCACGTCAATTTTTTTTGCCTCTTCAACGCGCCCGAGAAAGTTTAACAATGCTCGATAGTTTTTCAGTGTGGTTAGTTGGCTTTGCGACGTGACGCCGCCTTTATTTTGGAACGTTATGGCCTCTGTCATCAATGCTTCAGCCTGTTTCACATTTTGATTTTGCACACAATTTGCCGCGTAGTTGTTCAAATAAACAACAAAGTTTTCTTTGATTCTGTCTGAGTTAGGCGCAATGGTCAACGCTTCTCTGCATTCTTTTAAACCAACTTCGAATTGCTTTTGCCCGGCGTGATCGGTGGCGCTGCTACAGAGTGCCAGGGCTCGATTAACGCGCATGTTAATTCGATTTTGTTCGGATATCGTTGGATCTGAAACCATTTCCATCGGCGCATCTTGTCCCTCGCCTTGCAGCTCTTGGATGTGCTCCCGAATGATGTCTGCGTTTTCGCCTCCAGGTTCTATCGCCAATGCCTTTTGATAAGCTTCGATGGCTTGCGGTTTCAAATTCAAATTCATTGACGCTTCACCGAGCAGCGCCCAGCCTCCGGAAAAATTAGGAGAGAGTTCGATGCATTTTTTTGCTTGCTCCGAAGCTAGTGAATCGTTTCCTTGTTGCAATAAGACGTAGCTATATTTGTAGCGAATCGGTGCGCTGTTGGGCTCTAGTTGCATTGCCGATTTCAGCACGCTGGCTGCTTCTTCGTAGTTTTTGCTCGATATCAATTCTTGTGCGCGAACGAACGCGCGGCCTGCTTCCATGCTCACGATTTCGTCGCCGATCTTCATCATTTGCTTTTGCTGCTGTTGTTTTGCATGAAGCGGTGAAAATAGTCCGAGGGATGATACTGCCAGTAGTGCAAGTATAAAAAAGCGAAATGAATTCGTCCGATTCTCTGGTTTGTTGGGTTTGACTAACTTGCGAAGCTCGAGCATGTTGGCGACCTGAAGAAAGAACAACGATTTTATCAAAGTGAAAGAAAGAGAATAGCTGGGCTCACTGTCGATTCATGTGAGACTTTTCCAAACTTGCAGTCATACTGCTAAGAATTCGGTGCAATATGGAGACGGACTGTCTGCGCGTGGGGTATAAGAAGATCTGAATCGTAGTAAGGAAAACCATGACCTCCGAGTTGGAAGACCTCAAGACTTGTCCTAAGTGTCAGATGCCGCTTGAAAAGGCTGGATCTGGAAGCCTTACGCAGTGGATCAAGGTTTGTAACTGCGGACGCCCGGGACCGGACAAGTCTCTCGACGTTCCGGTAAACATCTGTGCCACCTGTGGAAAGCGAATCGAAGCTGGTAGGACAGGAACGCTCACTCAATGGATTTTTCGCGCTGATTTATGCAGATGTGAGGCTCCGGCTTGGATTGGCAATCCGGATGAAGCTGCTGTGGAGTCGAGCGACACAGTCGAGCAGTTGCAGATGAGTGAAGTCGAAGAGCTACCGATGGAGGCTGGTACCTTTCCCGTTGAGCGTTATAAGCCAATTCGCCGAATTGGCATGGGCGCAAGCGGAACAATTTATCTTTGCCAAGATCGTTTGTTGAAGAAAAAGGTTGCTGTCAAAGTTTTAAATAGCTTGAGCAGCGAACAGTTAGTTTCATTCCAGCGAGAAGCTAAGGCCACCAGTCAAATCGAACATCCAAATATCGTCAAGGTTTTCGACTTTGGAGTCTCTGACGGCAAGGCTCCGTATATGGTGCTCGAGTATATCGACGGCTTGAGTCTCGATCAAATACTCAAAAATGAAGGAGCACTCGATCTCGATGACGCTCTTCCAATTTTTAGTCAGATATGTGATGCCTTGAGCTTCTCACACAATCGGAATCTTTTTCACCGTGATTTGAAACCTGAGAATATTATCGTCGCTGGTTGGAAAACACCTGATGTCAGTATTCGAGTAATCGATTTCGGTGTTGGTGTGATCAGGCAGGAGCGAACGGATCAAGGTAAATCCGTCGCTGGTTCTCCGCCTTATATGTCTCCCGATCAGGCTCATGGTTTAACCTTCGACGAGCGTTCTGAGATTTACTCAATGGGTTGCGTTATGTTTGAAGTTTTGACCGGTCGCCCACCATTTCAGGGAAGCACCGCTCTGGAGACGATATCACTGCACGCGCACGCCGAACCGCCCACGCTCGCTGACGGTCATGGCTCCGCGTTTTTTCCGGAAGCGCTTGAAGACCTTGTTGCTAACTGTTTGAGAAAGACTCCAGCGGAACGATATCAAAGCATGGAGGAACTTAAAAATGCCCTTCTTGACCTTGAATCGGAGCAGCACCCGCGCGCTGCAACAAACGAGTCTAAGCTTGAGCAAGATCGACTGACACATCAAGGTTTAACTCGTTGGATCGTCGTTTCACTCCTTGCGATCGGCACCATTGGCAGTATTATCGTCTTTCAATCTGGTCGTCAGCCTGTCAAGACTATAGAAGTTTCTCCGAGCCCGAAAACACCAAAATATAAAGAGCCGATGTTGTCGGATGCTCTTGATACTCTGGAATCAGACACCTGGTACAAGGGCAAAAACGGTTTTGGGCGAGTGATCTGGAACTCGGCTCCTAACATTAACGACAATGATTTTGAGCAACTGACCAAAGAATCCGACGTGCGATGCATCAATGTTGGTATCACTGATAATGTCACCGGAACCGGCTTTAAGTACCTGAAAAATGCTCAACTCGAAGACGTTTTTGTTCAATCAACTGGTTTAACTGATGATGGTCTGCGTGAAATTTGTGAGTTTAAAACACTTACTAGTATTCGTCTGGCAATGGCTTCTCGACTAACTTTGAAGGGACTGGGATATCTTAAAACACTACCAGCGTTGGAGAGTTTGAATTTAACCGTGATGGAGATTCCGGACCATGCGCTCGAACTGATTTCAACAATGCCGAAGTTGACTGCGGTGGTGTTCTACAATTCGCATAAAATAAAAGCATCCGATCTTCGATATCTGAGCGCATTGCGTACAATGCATTATCTCGACCTTTCCGGCACGAGTCTGACTAATGAGATCTTTCCATACATTGCCAAAATAAAATCTTTGACTAATATTCGAATCTGCAATTTGGATTTGACCGACGAAAATCTAGAGTTACTGGCCGAACTTCCAAACTTGACCGATGTTGGTTTGGCTGACAATCCGCGTCTTACCGATAATGCGTTGATCAAGCTTGGCGCTTGTAAGCATCTTGAAACTGTGGTGCTGGATCGTTGTTCAGGTATTACTGCTGCGGGCAAATCCAGGTTTAAAAAGGAGCATCCGCAAGTAATGATACGATCAATCGTCGATTCCGGTGTCAGAATAAGGGAATCAATCGAAGTGTTGGACGATACTGAGTTTCTCAAGTAATCACTGTCGCGAGAATATTTTGGAATCAGGATTATTCTTGATTGCAGATTTGATGTTTTTGGGCATGCCGATTCGGCTTCGAAGTAGGGTGGCTCCGGGCAGTGTGAGACTTTGTGCCATGGCATTGACCAGTTGAGTTTGTAATTCTAGATCGCCAATTTTTGAGTCTCTGAGCGAATCTACAACCAGAACATAACAGGGTGATTCGGGAAAGTATTTGACGACCTTTTGAAACATATGCAAGCTTTTGAGTTTCGGATACTGATCGAGTTGATCGATAATTTTCTTCAGTCCAGCCTCGTCCAGTCCGTGCGGCGCGAGTTTATCGGTTGGCAGTAAATCGGCCCGCTCCGTCTGCATCTTCGCATACTCAAAAACAAATTTTGTATAGATTCTTTCGTACTCAATCGCCTTTTCTGGATTATCATTTTTCAAATAGAAAGCTCGGATTAGTTGAGCACATTCATATTCCATCATTCGATCAAGCTTCATTGCCCTTTCGAAATGCACGACGCAACGTTGATCGTTTTTATTGAACAAGCATCGTGCGAATGCATCATGCACATTGGGATCATCAGGCGCAGCCTCGATTGCCTTTTCGAAAATCGGCATGGCTGTATCTTCATCGTGAAGCGACGCCGTGCGAACCGCTAGCAATGCCAATTCCTCTGGTGAGAGTTCCGATGACTCCGCTTTTAATTCGAGGTCTTCTAGTTCTTTTTTCCATTCTTGATATTGCGTGTGGCTGATTTTCCAAATCTCTTCAATTTCGTGGTGCCACTCGGAGTCAAGTAGAGAGGTTACGATTGGGAGATGTTCGCCAAGATAAGCTTCAGCTGCCGTTTTCTGAATGACGAGACTGTCTTTTAGGACTTTGTTGGCATACTCTGCTACTTCCTCTTTGGGAATGTTTAGCACCCGTGCCAAACGATCTGTCTTGCATGGATGTGTGTCTGCGAAACTTGTTTTTTCTTTCAGCGATTGCCGTAACCATGTTTCGGCGTCTTCGAACTTGATGTCGTTTGCAAATGCTTGAGAAATCCCAGCATAAGCGCTTCTCGGAGCGTCCGCCATATGCTTGGAGGTTGCGATCAACTCATCCCAATACTTGGTCGACAAGTAACTGATTTTCACCCCGACAGATATCAATGCCTGTGCCGTGAGATCTTTACCGACTAGATCGATTGCGCATTGATCGGCACCATATTCTTTTTCGCGGCGTGCAGGAAAAGTGAAAGCGGCGAAAATAGGACCGTACCAATTAAAGAACCTCATGAAGAAAGCAGAGGCATATCCTTGATTCGCGTTTTTTTCAATGCTGTCTAAGAGATTGTTCCAGACCATATGTGTCGAGTAAACCCAGGCATAAGGACCGCCGTGTTTCTCTGCGAGGTGACCCATCTCATGACCGATGATTGAACGAAACTGATCTTCCGAGGAGCCCTGCATAAGCGGTAATCCGAGGAGCAGATAGTTTTTGTTCCAACCGAAAAATCCAAATCTCGGTATTTGATAGACCGCAGCATTCATCTGCGAATCAAGAACAACTTCATGGATTTTAGGCCCGCGAATTTTCGAGCGAACTTCTTCGATCAGCTCAAATAATTTCGGATATGCGTCTTTGGTTAATCGAATTCCGGCTGGTGGATCGAATTTAACCCAGAATGATTTGAGCACCGTCCAAATCAGCGCGCCGAGACCAAGCACCATTACCAATCCAAACTTCAATGCAAGAATTGGAAATTTCAGTAGCAGCAGTAATCCCAGAATAGTGCCGACCACGCTGATCGCGAGGACGCACCAAATGTACGCGTAGCCCAATAATGCGACGGCGAAGATCTGGAGTAGATAAAGATTAGGGTTGCTGCGGCAGAGCGCCTCATTGCGTGTGAGAAGTGGCGTGAGACTTTCAAGACGTTCTGACGTGGTGACTATCTTTTTCTGTTGAGGTTCTTTCTTTACGAATTTACTCTTGATGAGCACGACAACGACTATCAGAAATACGACTCCCGCTATTCCTGAAATGGCGTCCATAAGAATTCAACTCCCCAAAGTCACTTTGCAGCAATGTCGATTCGGGAATTCCTAAAAAGGATGCCCCTGGGAAATAGTGCCGAACGCGGGGCGATAAATCGCACAGTACGAACGACTCCAGGGACATAACTAGAGCATAGCGCATATTTGAATAGGATGGAACTAGTTCAGTCCTGCTTCGAAGCTAACCAGAAACTTTGCTGATTTTCATCATTTTTCCGGCTATTCGCTGTTGCAAACGATTCAGTCGCGACATGCCGTTCATGAGACCTTGCGCACATTGAATTTGGGCGTCGTTCGGTTCGGAATTTTCGATTTCAAATAGTTTTTCAATCGACTTTCGGACATCGCAAGCGGTTTCAGCAATTTCACGGACTTCCTCATGGCACTTGTTTTGAAATTCCTCGCCGAATTGTCTTTCCAGTTCGACTATGTATTTGATTTGTTGTGATAAGAAGGACGGAAAAAATGAAATCTGTTGTGTAATTTGACGTAAAACCAGGTTAGATTCTACGTCTTGGATCGTTTGCGTTCTCAGGCGTAATCTGTCGATCTCGCGTCCGTTTTTTTTTAATTGGTCAACGATTTGGGTAATCATGCTTGCTTCAGAGTTATAGAGGGAAACACCGCTGAAAAGTAGTTCTTAGAGCTAAACAATTGTTGTTTCAGTTTAAAAGAGAAGGGTATCGTCGAATCGATTGGCTAGTCAAGCCAGCGCACTTTTCCAGTTTGAATGTCGCGGATCGCGCCGACAATTTTTACTTTCTTGTTATCGATACTCTTTTTGAGTACGTCGCTGTGTGTCGTCAGCTCAGTGATTTGATGGCGCACATTCTCTTCAACCGAAGCTTCCATCAACTGAGTGTCTTTAGCTTTTGGATTATTTTTGCGAGCCTTATCGACAGCGGGTGAAATCAGTTCGACCAGTTTCGGCAACTTTCCGTCGAGTGGCGTTTTCTCTACTGCAGCTTGAACAGCTCCACATGCGGAATGACCGAGCACGACTAACAGCGGAGTACCGAGATATTGCACTCCATATTCAGCTGATGCAATTTCTGACGTTCCGGTAACATTGCCGGCAACGCGGATGACAAATAGGTTGCCGAACTTTTGATCGAAAACAATTTCCGGTGGAACGCGGGCGTCGGAACATCCTAGAATCGTCGCGATTGGCTTCTGACCATTGTTGGCAGTTTCTTCTCGCCGCGTTGAATCAACGCGCGGGACCGAAGATTTTCCGCTCATGTAGCGCATGTTTCCGTCTTTCAGTTTCGTCAGAGACGCTTGGGACGGCGAACTATCGGGCGCGCACTGTCCTGCGTTGGCGCCGATCAAAGACGCTGCTACTACCAGATATGCGATGGGGTGTTTCTGTCGGTTCATTCTGTCTTCGCTTTGTGTTGTGTATTCGTTGAAACCATTATGGATGCTCGAATTTGAATAACCATGAACAGGTTTGCCGTTTACAGTTAAGTGAGTTCAATATTCTATCAAAGTTGCTGACCTACTTCAGCAGACGTTCTATTGCTCAGATGGAATAATAAATCGCTCGCCTGGAAATATCAGGTCTGGATTTTTGATTTTGTTGCGCTCGACAATAAGATCGACTAACTTGCTAATCTCTTTGGCGGATGGCTCTTTCCCGTCGCGTTCAAGGAGATGCGCGGATGCAATCTTCCATAAATAATCGCCCTTCTTAACTTCGATTTCAGTGTCTGCCATTTTGGCTTGCTCCTTGAATCTTCGCGCTTGAAATCATTGTAGTCCAGAATTTCTCTGAGTAGTTAGATAAACTATGGCAGTTGATTGTTTCAGATTGGTTCCTTTGATGCCTTTTAAAACTACCATTTCCTTGTTGTCGGGTTCACTGCTCTTGTCTCTGTTTGCCGGCGCATCGCAGTGCGCCACTGCAAGTGATACCGTGCCGTCCGGCATGAGGTCAGTCGTGGAAGCTGTTGTGCCGCCGCTGATGCAGAAATACAATATTCCAGGAATGGCAGTCGCAGTTACCATCGACGGGCAGCATTCGTTTTTTAATTATGGCTTAACTTCTAAAAAGGGGCGAGCGAAGATTACAAATAAAACGCTTTTCGAGATTGGATCTGTCAGTAAAACATTCACCGCAACCTTAGCCTCGCTTGCGGATGTTGAGGGCAAGCTCTCGTTTTCGGATAGTGTGAGCAAGCATTTGCCTGCTTTGAGCGGAACTAGCTTTGATACCATCACTTTGCTCAATTTAGGAACTCACACTTCTGGTGGATTGCCTTTGCAGGTTCCGGACCAAGTGAAAACCAATGAGCAGTTAATGGATTACTTGAAAAGCTGGAAGCCACTTCACACGGCAGGGACGCAGCGTTCATATTCAAATCCAAGCATCGGCTTGCTTGGTTTTATTACAGCGAAGTGTATGAATCAATCCTTTGAAGATGCGATTGAAAAACGATTGTTGCCGGAACTTGGAATGTCTAACACTTATATTAATCTACCTGAAGCGCAAGCAAATAATTATGCGCAAGGCTACACTAAAAACGGTTCTCCAATGAGGATGAATGCGGGTGTTTTGTCGTCCGAGGCGTATGGGGTGAAGTCATGCACGAGCGACATGATCAAATTTGTTGACGCGAATATGCATGTTTTAAAACTCGCTGCGAACTTGGAGAAAGCGATCGAGAACACTCATACCGGTTACTTCAAATTCGGCGAGTCCACGCAGGATCTTGTTTGGGAGCAGTACTCGTATCCCGTTCAATTAAAACGACTGTTGTCGGGAAATTCTTCTGCCATGATTTTTGAATCTAACAAAGTAACCAAACTGAATCCTCCGCTAGAACCTCAGCTAAATGTCTGGATGAACAAAACTGGCTCAACAAATGGCTTCTCCTCATATGTGGCGTTCGTCCCTTCGAGGAAAATGGGCATCGTTCTTTTAGCGAACAAGAACTATCCAATTGAGGCGCGGGTGGAAGCTGCGTACAAAATCTTGACTGAAGATAAACTAAAACAGTAGGTTGCCCGATTTTGGCGAATGGATGAGCAGCAGGTTTCTGCAGCCTGAGGAGAAAGAGGTCGTTGACATTCCTGCAGATCTTCTTGACGCTATTTCTTTCCATTTGCCAGCGCTGTAGTATCATTCTGTTGATGGTGAAAAATACACGCGTAAGGTGCTGCAGTTGGTAAATAAACTCGATGTCGCCGTTATCGGATTTGGCCGTTTCGGACAATTGTGGTCGTCGATTCTCAAAGACGATTTCAACATCAAAGTGTTTGATTCCGCCAATGCTTCTGAGTCAACGGCACGGGAACATGGAGTGGACTTTGTTCCGCTAAATGAAGCACTCGAATGCGGAACGATTTTTTATTGCGTGCCGATTTCTGAGTTTGAAAAAACGATAACCGTTCATAGCGAGATTCTCGCTAAACTTGATGGCCAGCGCACTCTGATCGATGTGCTTTCGGTAAAACTTCATCCAAAAGCAGTCTTTGAAAAATATTTGCCGGAAGGCGTGCAGGCAATTTTGATGCACCCGATGTTTGGTCCTGATAGTGTGCGGTCGAATGGTCTGGCTGGGCAACCGATTGTTATGGATCGTTTCCGAGTCAGCGATAAAGACTTTGATTTTTGGAAAGATTATTTCGCTGAAAAACAAATGCGCGTTATTGAAATGGATGCAGACGAGCATGACAAGCTGGCTGCGCAAAGCCAGGGGGTTACTCACTTTATCGGGCGAATCCTTGGCGAGTTCGGTTTAGAACCGACGCCAATTGACACTCTTGGCGCGAAAAAATTGCAGGAGATTCAAACGCAAGTTTGTCATGATACATGGCAATTGTTTGTCGATTTGCAAACATATAATCCACACACACGCGATATGCGTCTGAAAATCTCAGATGCTCAGACCAAAATTTTCAATCAACTGTTGCCGAATCGCATCTACAAAGATCGGCTTGTTGTGGGGATTCAAGGCGGCAGAGGAAGTTTTAACGAGGAGGCGGCTAGATACTATTTGAGTCGCACTCCGGATGTTCCATTCGAACTTCATTACTTACATACTACTGAAAATGTTCTTCGTGCGCTCCACGAGGGAACTGTGGATCGTGGGCAGTTTGCCATTCACAATTCACTCGGCGGCATAGTAACGGAAACTGTTCTTGCGACAGCGAGATATCGTTTTGACATTATTGAAGAGTTTGGAATAAAAATTGCACACGCTTTGATGATTAGTCAGGATGCTGATTTTAATGAAGTTGATACGATAATGACTCATCCTCAGGTTCTGAAACAGTGTCATACGAATCTTGAAATGAAATACAGTAAACTCAAGCAAACCAGTGGTGAAGGTGACTTGGTAGATCACGCCAAGGTGGCTGAACTGTTGGGTAAAGGCGAGTTGCCGAAGAATATTGCCACCATGGGTAGTCGCACACTTGCATCTATAAACAACCTAAAAGTCATCGAAGATAACTTGCAAGATCTCGATTCGAATTTCACGAGTTTTCTGTGGGTGCAGCGACCCGTCTGAACAGGCAATTGGGTATTAATAGTACCGAATTTAGTGCGGAAGAAATATCAAAAGATCTGAACAAATCCTGAACTCATAAAATCAGTAGTTTCGTGGTGATTTTCTCAGGCGTATTTTCCCCAATGACTTATTTCTGCAGTTTTATATATTAGAGGCTAACGTCTCATGAGAAGGGGGAACTCATGGCTGATGGGCGCTGGCAAACCGCAGATGTGAAAGCTGGTAAATCCGTGCCCATGAGTGTGCCGGACTCCAGTCCGCTCTCTGCTGAGGCTTTTGCGGCCCCTTCAGAGCGGGCGAAAGAGCCGCCGACTGGACTGGCTCAGGAGCAGGCAAGCGAACAGTCGAAAGGACAACCTCAGGAACAGCTGCACGTACAGCCGCAGAATCCGTCGACGCAAGAGTCAAAAGTCAGTAAGGTGAAAGACGTTCCGTCGACTTACTGCAATCCGATGAATTTGGATTATGCATTTGTTCCAGAGAAGCCGTATTCGCTGAACAATAATCATCGCTCCACGGCTGATGCGAATGCGATTAATTACAAGGGCGAAATCCTCTTGTTCTCGACCAACCAAGAGGGTTACTGGTCATCTAAAGATTTAGGCACATGGCGTTTCATTCCTCAAAAATTCAAAGAGAATGCCAACAAAGATCAAGTATGTGCGCCGGCGGCGTGGCCGACTGACAAAGGCGTTTTATTCCTTCCATCATTCAACAATGATGTGACTATGCCACTCTATTCGAGTACGGAGCCGGGCAGGGGCGTTTGGAAGGAAGCTGTTAAATCGTTTCCTGTTGCTGGATGGGATCCGGCGTTGTTTCAGGACGACGACAAGCGTTTGTACCTTTACTGGGGGTCGAGTAACTTTTATCCAATCAAAGGTGTTGAGTTAGATCCGACCAAAGGTTATGAGCCGAAAGGCGCGCCGGCAGACTTGTTGAAGCTGCATCCGAAGGAGCATGGATGGGAGCAATTTGGACAAGATAATCAAAACGGCAAAATGGATCCGTTTATTGAAGGCGCTTTCATGAACAAGTTCAACGGCAAGTATTACTTGCAATATGGTGCGCCTGGAACTGAGTGGAACGTCTATGGAGACGGAGTCTACACCGGTGATAGTCCGTTGGGTCCGTTCAAATATCAAGCGCACAATCCGTTTTGTTGGAAGCCAACTGGTTACGCGCAAGGTGCCGGACATGGAAGCACGTTTTCTGACAATCATGGAAATCTTTGGCACATTGGTTCGATGATTGTCGGGCGCAAAGACAAGTTCGAACGCCGAATCAGTATGTTCCCGACTGCTGTAGATAAAGATGGTGTTTTACACAGTGATACCGCGTTCGGTGACTACCCGCATCGCCTGCCGACAGGAAAACGCGATGCTAGTAATGACTACACTGGCTGGCAGCTGCTCTCGTTGAATAAAAAATCGTGGGCATCTGAAACTAAACCGGGTCCTGAGTCGAAGTTCAATACGTCATTGGCGTTTGATGAGGACGCAAAAACATATTGGAGTGCACCAGATGCGAAACCAGGTCAATTTCTTGCCGTCGACCTCGGTAAGCCGTCAGACGTGAACGCAATTCAAGTAAATTACGCTGATGATGATGCGCATGCTTATGGTAAGCAAGGCGAAGGTTTTCGTCATAGATATGAAATTTATGAATCACAAGATGGCGAAAAATGGAACATGCTAGTCGATAAGAGTAAGAACGAACGCGACGTTCCGCATGATTACGTCGAGTTGACGGAACCTGTTCGCACCAGATTTTTGAAAGTTGTGAACGTCGAAATGCCTACTGGAAATTTCGCGCTAGGAGATTTGCGAGTTTTTGGAACTGTTGAAGGACCGCCCCCTGACAAGGTTCAAAACTTCGATGTCGAGCGCGATGCGGGCGATCGACGCAATGCTACATTGAAGTGGCAAACGGTTCCGAATGCTACATCCTACAACATCTCGTTTGGCGTCGAGCCAGATAAGCTCTATAGTTCGTTGCTTGTGCACAATGCGTCGGAATACAAGTTGCATTCGTTGAATACTGCATCGCCGTACTATTTCAAAATTCAGGCGGTAGGCGAGACTGGCGTTTCTGACGCGTCTCAACTCAAGGCGACAAACTAGTTTTTCCCTTTCGTCTTCGCTTTCTTTGGATTGATAGTTTTTAGTCGCATCTTTGTCATCCTGAAATGCCAGCTACAGCTACTTTTCGGTGCGAAAACATCGTCTATTTGAGAGCTTAGTCAATGGATGCAAGTAGTTCAGTGAATGAGTTTGCGACTGGTTTTGTAAATCGTTTATATCTGGGTTTTTCGATCTCGTCGTCATCATAAAGCATGAATTCATGGTTGGCCTTCTCTGCTTGCCATAGCACCACTGGTGGTTCCATATTCTTTGCGGCATAATCAAAACACAAAAAATCGACATAGCAGCGATCCATGCACATCTCGTCTGGATGAGCGTCTCAGTAGTATAAAGCAGCGAAGGGTATCAGTCTTTCACCATAGTACATAGCCCGGCTGGTTGCGCTTTCGAAATTGATGACCGCAGCAATACTTCTCATTACGCGTGCATCAA
Organism: uncultured Candidatus Obscuribacterales bacterium; assembly: GCA_964600935.1. Classification (GTDB taxonomy): domain Bacteria; phylum Cyanobacteriota; class Vampirovibrionia; order Obscuribacterales; family Obscuribacteraceae; genus JADYXR01. Next base: position 931 of record CAZRMH010000108.1, on the reverse strand, counting down.
TTGACTTATCTTCGAAGTGCGGGAGTGGTGGACCTGGTAATTTTGTGTCATTGTCTATCAAGCTGAGGAATCTGCCAATTTTAATTTTGGTCCCTTTTACCAAGCCAGAAGCGGGAGCTTTACCGTGATTTTTTTCGGAGAAGGATAGAAAGGATGGAGGCAGCGGATGCAATTTCTCTAATCGCTCTATTACTCGTTTGTCAGGCGCTCCTAACGGAGGATCCGTGTCTCGGAATTTCATTGCTAACCTTTTTGAATTCGACGACCTAATCAACTCGAATTATATCATCCAAAACTTAGCTTCTGCGGAGTCATGCGATAGGTGTTAGAAGTGTATTCAAAAAATCGTTTCCTGAGATTCTGCGAGTTTTTTTGAAGCACAATTCGTTCCAATTTCTTGACAGCCGCTTCGCATCGCACTGAGAAATGTTTCGCATAACCTTCGTTTAGGTCGGCAATCTAGGCAGATATCGACGCAAAAGCCTGTTTTAGTCAGCGGCTCATGCGCGAACCCTTTGTCAGGAGGCCGGGCGCGGTATCATTCCAGATGCGATTGGTCGCATATTGGCTACACCGTGCCATTGCTGGAAAGGAACCTCATGAGAAACCGTGTAAGAAAATCTATTGTTTTGCAAGCCACTCTGTTGTCGATACTGGCGCAGAGCATGCCCGCGTTTGCTGTCGAACCTCAAGAGCCGCGCCCGAATCAATTCTGGTGGCCGGAAACTTTGGATTTGTCGCCGCTGCGACAGCATGGTATCGAATCGAATCCATTAGGCAAAGATTTCAACTATGCCAAGGAGTTCCAAACTCTCGATCTCGCTGCTGTGAAAAAGGATATAGCTGAAGTATTGAAGACATCGCAAGAGTGGTGGCCGGCCGACTACGGCAGCTATGCACCGTTTTTCATTCGCATGTCATGGCATGGTGC
>CAZRMH010000107.1:0-20879 GCA_964600935.1 uncultured Candidatus Obscuribacterales bacterium | reverse complement strand
GGAGTGCTACATTGATAACGCCCTCGAAAAGTCGTCCGGTAACGGTCCATCGGCAATAAAAAGTTTTTCGTATGTTTTTTGTATCTTGTCCTCCCTATTAGGGCTCGATTTGCAAGGTTCGATATATCTATTCTTCAGCGCCAGCGCGTCAAAGCGACATAAAGATGAAATTGATTTTTGTAAGCTGTCTGTAAAGGAGTCGCCTCGTCATGTCCTTCCAAGTAGGCGAAGACAGAACTGTGCTGGCGCTCGCCAGAGCTATAGAAAGTCAAAGATCGAATTTTCGTGTGAATGCAAACTGTTTTAGAACGACGCCGACGTGATTGCGTTTACTTCATCGTTCCCGATAGCGAAGTGCCCGCAGTCGAAGCACAACTGAAATCCGTCCGCATCAGTGGCGTTCAAGTTATCGGTTCGTTTCTCTAAAGTAGATTGTCTATCGTATAAGGCGGCGCGAACACAATTTTGATATCGAAAACCAGATCTAGACCGCAGCCTCGTTCCGCTCGGCATGGGAATATTCCCATGTTTGGATATTGACACTAACAGTGTCTGATCGTACATTGGACCCAATCACTCTATGTCTGGGACTGCTGTGCGGCACTCCTGGTCAGCTTGCTCGCGTTATGTAATTAAAGAGGCCAGTATGGTCGCCAGATTCGAACTCCCCTCCGTGCGGGATGGCTCCGACGTTGCCGCGTCTAGCCCTCTAAGTGCCGGACTCTACGACAAATCCGCGATGGATGCCGCTCCATCATTGACGATCCCGGGCAACATTTATCCGGAATCGACGATGGCTGCGCCATCACCGACAGCATTCGCTAGTGCCGATTGGGGCGCTGTCAAACCAATTCTAGACAAAGCTAGCGCCATCAATTATTCATCTGCAGCTGAGAATCAAGCCGCCGGCGTCGAGCCCGACTTCATACTGGGCACTGATGGTCAGATGAGAGCGAACCCAAAGAAAACTGCTCCGAATGCAGACGGCAGTATAAATGTACAAGTCGAGGGCGATAACAGCCAAGACAAAATTCAGGCGATGAAGTCAGCGAGCGAGAATCAAAAAGCTAGCATCCGTGAGTTGATTCGCTACTTTCAGAAGAACAATCCGAATGCCAAAATTCCTGGTGAGTGGCTAGATCAGTTGGAAAAACAACCTGATTTCCCGTCACCATCGGCACGTCGCGATACGCCTCCTCCGGTTTCGCGTCAACCTGAGGCGCAACCGCAAACCGATTATAGTCCTCCGTCTCAGCGTTCAATGGGGCCAAGTCCTGGTCGTTCGAGCAGCCCGGGATATAGCAGTCCAGGTGGAAACCGTCCTGGACGCTCAAGCGGACCGAGCAGCAGCGATTCCAGCAGCTTTGAGCCACGTCGTCAGCCGATGTTCAGCACCAATCGCGCCGGAGATGTGCCTCCGCCGGTCGCAGGTGATTTAGCCATGAAGGGACCACCGACGATCACTCCTGAAAAAATCGATGAAGTATTGAAGTCGTTTGGCTCACCAGCAACCGGTCTTGGTCAAGAGATATACGACGAAGGCGTGAAACGTGGTATCAACCCAGCTGTAGCACTGGCATTCTTCGTGCAAGAATCAAGTGCCGGAACTAAAGGCGTCGCCGCTACTACCAACAGCTGGGGCAACATCAAGGGTGAAGGTCCAGCCGGGTCCTACAAGGGATTCAGGGCGTACGAAGACTTTGGTCAGGGCGTCAAAGATTGGTATCGATTGATCGACGACAAATATCTTGCACCGCAGTCCGAGGGCGGACGTGGCTATACGCACTTGTCGCAAGTCATCCGCACTTATGCACCGGGAAGCGACAACAACAACGAAAAACAATATGTTGCCAACGTCAAAGGCATGGTTCAAGGCTGGGAGAAGAGCTCCGCGAAGCCGGCTAACGGTTAATTCCCGTGTCGAAAGTTTTGGTTCACGCGCGGACTGATGTACTCACTCGACCGACCACTTATATCGGATCGCTCAATTGATGATTTTCGAAATGTGGTCTAAACGCCCATATAGCTTGATTGTGGAAATATAAAGATCCTGATTTGGAGATCGGACATAAGAGCGAAATTGGAAGAAATGTCCTGGAACATAGTAGACATGCGGCTTTCGACCCAATTGACAAAAATGGGCGGATCGGGGGGCTTGTTGTTGATATCCAACCTCAAAAGTCGAATAAATTGATTCCAAATTTCGTCGAACTCGACCTTTTCGATCGATCAAATGCTCACTCGATTCGATCAACCGATGACTAGTTCTTTATCAACAGATGACTTCGGTTTCTGGTCAACAACCGAGCAACTGATCACCGTTTTCTTCAACAACTTTGTTTGAAACCTAAGGCTTCTTCGTTGTCAGTCTGGAACGGATGTATGCCGAACTGGAGCCAGCTTCAGGTCCGTCGTTAATTTCGAAAGCTCCGGTTTTGCTGTTGTACGAGTAGACGTGGAGTTCTACCTGCGTTTTGTGATCTTCCTCGGTCACTTTGTGCAATTCATTGATCGCGCGAAGCTCGTCGTACTGGGCACCTTCAGGGACCTTAAAACCACCACGTGGTAGTTGGAGGAAAGTTGCTTTACCCGTGAACTCGCTCGGAACACTGCTATCGAGTGGGGTCATCATGCAGGTGTTATCAGTGCAGACGACGGTGTCGCTATGCACAACGAGAGGCAGCCCTAGTGCTTTACTGTCAGCGATTATTTTCAGCGCTTCATCGGCGTCTTTTGCCTTAAATGCGTTATCGGCTTTTTCTGCGCCTTTCTCTGCTTTTGTTCGCAGGATATCGGCTAGATCTCGTCTGAGACCAGGGCTGACTGGTTTCTTCGCTTCCGCCGGCACAACTTTTGGATCCTCTTTCGCTTCAGGCTGAGGAGGCGCATCCGCTTGTTTCACTTCTGGTTGCGGTGGAGTATCTGGTTTTTTGACTTCAGGCTGAGGAGGTGCATCCGGTTTTTTCGCTTCCGGTTGCGGTGGCGCATCCGGCGTTTTGATTTCTGGTTGAGGGTTTGTCTTCAAAAGATCTGGATTCAAAAGGAGCGGTTCAGGAAACGCTAGAGGTTTCACTTCAGGAGGCGCTTCTGGTTTCTTGGCTTCAGGTGGAGCATCCGGTTTCTTTTCTTCGGCTTTTGGTTCCGGAGGAATTGGTGCTCCGCTGAGAAGCGCACGAACTGCCGCTTCGTGGTTGCCCTTCGAAAGATCGATTCCGCTCTGTTTCAAGAAATCGACGACTTGATCTGGTCCCGCTTTCGCGTCAGTGCTGCGAGTCGCAGAGAAGGGGCGACCAGGCTGTTTCACGCTATCTGGAGTGAATGCGTTGAGACGGGCTGCAGCGTTTGTTCCCGGCGCAGATTTGATCGAGTGTTTCAACGCTTCGAAGGCTGCTGAATCCATTCCTGCCATGAACATTTGTTCGGCGCGTTGCGAGTTAATCGCTACTGTCGAAGCCAGTCCGCTATCCTGTAAGTACTTCAATGCAGATGCCATCTTCGGATCAGCGTTGTCGTTGACGTAGGAGATCAGCGGAACATTCTTGTCTGCTGCTGCTTTTGTCGCTGCCAGAATGTTGCGTTCGGTGAAACCAGTAGGTGCTGCCGCGGTACCGCCGGTAGTGGTACTTCGATCACTGGCTGGAGCCAGCCTCATCCGGTCACGTCCTTCATTCATCATTCTGCGCAATGTGCCGGTGTCAGAGAGACTTCCGCCAGTTGAAAGCGACATTGGGTTTGAAGTGTCGTTCGGATTGTAGACTTTGACTTGAGGGACGCGGGTGCCGCGAGGGAAGAAGCTATCAGCTAATTTGGCCGCTTCAGGGTCAGTTGCTCTTAGTGTAGCCAGGTCTTCCCACTTCAGTTTGACCACGACTGCATCAGTAGTCGGTTTGGATGCGAGGTCGCTGGCCAACCCTTCCACTGCACCTTTCACTGGTGGGCAGTTAGGACAGAAATCTCCGCCCTTATAGAGCACGACCGGTAGATTTTTCTCGCGTGCTAGAGCAAATGCTTTTGCAACATCTTTGGTTTCAAATTCCGCCTGCTCGAGCTTGACTCCTTCTGCTTTGTCGGATGGCTTGATCACATCTTTGGGCTGAGCGACGCCGTCATTTGGTTTCAACAATGGTTTGACGTCGGTTGAAGGACCGGGTTGTCTCACATCAGTGCGCGGAGCCGTTTTCATCTTCTCCTGACCAGTTGAGATCAGTCCTTGAATGGACGACATCTCGTTGCCGTAGACATCACCGATCGGTCTCGAAAGTTCGCTCGGGTTGTACACGGAGACGTTAGGAAAACCGGTGCCGTTTGGCATGATCTGGTCCAGCATTTTCGTGGCTGCGCTATCTGGGTTGGTGCGTTTCAACTGCTGGTGCGTCTCGTAGTTGAGTCGCACAACAACCGCATCGGTTTGCGCTTTGCCTTCCATTTCGCGCCCGAAGCGTTCCATGTTCGCTTTGACTGGTGGGCAATTTCCACAGAAGTCTGCGCCTTTGTAGACGATTAACGGTAAGTTATTGTCTTTGGCCAGTTGAACGGCCTTCTCGATATCGTTGGTCGTGAAATTTGATTTGTCGAGTTTGACGGGCCCGGTCTTCTCTGGCGCAGCAGGCGGTGCCTCTATGCGCTTCTCTGGCGCCGGCGGTACCACTTTGTCTGCAGGGGGGACGGGCTCAACCTTGACGTCAGAAGGTTTTACTGCCGGCGGTGTCACAGGTTCGATTTTTGCGTCGGAAGGAGTCACTGCCGGTGGTGTCACAGGTTCGACTTTTGCGTCTGAAGGTTTCACCTCAGTCCGTGCGCTTGGATTGAAGCCGCGCGACCGTACCCCAGGCTGTGGGGGCACTGGAACGTCTGGTTTTACGGGACCAGGATTTTCCGGTTTGGCTGGACCAGGTATTTCAGGTTTTGCTGGTGTGGCTGGTGCTGGTGGTTTCACTGTTCCGGCGAAAACTTTTTCAACGTCTCCAGTTGCAACTGGTTTCATGCTGAATTTCGGATCTTCCGGTTTGAAATCGGCTGCGTTGAAACGACCGATGAATTCCGGTGTTTGGTGAAGAAGGTTGACGTCACTTTGGGCTCCGGCGAGGTTTGCCAGTTGCCAGAAGTTTTTCGTTTCCAAACCTGCACTCAACATCCGGTCGGCGTTCTGCCAGTTGATATTGACGAAAACAGCATCGTTGCCGGCCGCTTTCATGGCAGCCGCGGCGACGTCTGAAACCTTTCCGTCTGGAGTTTTGATCGCGATAATCGGTAGATTTTTCTCGGCTGCGAATTTTACAGCTTCGACGACGCTGGTTTCGTTGAAAATTGGATTTGGCTTATCGATTTCGGCTGGTTTAGGTTCGACTTTGTCCGATGGTTTCGCCACTTCAGGTTGAGTGGGATCGGCTGGCTTCACAGGAGTATCCGGCTTAGCCGTATCTTCAGGCTTGCCAGGGACCTCAGGCTTCGGATCGCCCGGTTTTGCAGGCTTTGTGTCCAGTGGTGTCAGACCAGGAATGTTGTTCCAATCGAGCGTTGGATCGAATGGATTTACTTCCGCCTGAGGTGTTTCGGGTTTTGCCTCTGGTTTTGCCTCTGGTTGAGATGCAGGCTTTTGGTCACCCTTAGGCACTTCGACAAAATTAGGGTCAAACGGATTGACGGTAGCATCAGGTTTCGCCGGAGTATCCGCGGGTTTGTCCTTCTTGCCAGGGACATTGAATTTCGGATTGAAAGGATCGGTGATAACCTCATCCACTTCCGCTTGAGGCGTTCCTGGCGTTTTGGATTTGTCCTTTTTCGGATCAACAATTTCTAGGTCGTTAAATGGTAAGGCAAATGGATTTGTGAGCTCTGGTAAGGTTTCGTTCGCGGGCGTTGTGTCTTTGCCCGCCGGCGGTTTCGTTGAAGTATCCGTCGTGGAGTCGTCGAAAATTTTTGCAAGAACCTGATCTGCTGTCAGATCTTTTATGTCCTTGCTCTGTGTGTTATCGGTAGCCTTAAATGACATGTGTGTCCCTCGTCCTGACCCAGAATGCCCAGAACTTCAATTTACGAATTATTTGTGTAGTTTTAGTATCCAAATTCGCGATGTCCCCCATGATCTTGCGGTTTCTACCATGGCGTCAGGCAAAATTAATCACGTCCGGTTAAGATATGCGAGATTCATTTGAGGAGAAGTCGTTGTGTCAGACAAACCAAAATTACTTTGCTTTGCAGGGAGCTTGCGACGTGAGTCACTGAACAAGAAACTCGTGCAGCTGGCTGGCAAACTGGCCGAGCAAGCTGGTGCGGAGCATACATATATAGATCTCCGAGATTTCGACTTGCCGATTTACGATGGCGATTACGAGTCAGAAAACGGCTTGCCTGAAGATGCTAAGAAACTGAAAAAGATCATGAAAGAGCATCAAGGATTTTTGATTGCCAGCCCTGAGTACAACAGTTCAATTTCGGCTGCTCTAAAAAACGCGATTGATTGGACGTCCAGACCTGAGCCTGGAGAGCAGAGTCTCGAGTGTTACAACGGCAAGGTGGCAGGGCTGCTGTCTGCCTCTCCCGGTGCCCTTGGTGGGATAAGAGGACTTGTCACAGTTCGATCCATATTAGGAAGTATTGGCGTCATAGTGATACCAGATCAAATTGCGATTGGTCAGGCCAGCGATGCGTTCAATGAAGACGGCACACTGAAGGACGCGAAGAAGCAGGAAGCGGTGGCCAGAATCGCAGCGCGTGTATCTGAAGTTGCAGCCGCACTCTCGAAAACTGTGGTAGCTGCGAAGTAACTGAGTCGCAACCTAGAATTGAATGGCGGATCTCAAACTTTTGATCCGCCATTTGCTTAGGCTATCTCGTAACTCCGATGACGTCGTTTGCTTTTGAATATTTTGCGGCATCAAATGAATTTGGAATCGTGATCGAATCGGCAATTGTTGGTTTCTCTTGTTTAAACAACCATGAGAAAAGAACGAAGGCTGCGATGGCACCGGCGAATTCACATGCGATGAACGCGGGGACGTCGGCTGGTCTGATACCAGTTATGGTGGTAGTGAAAATTCTGGAGATTGAAACTGCTGGATTGGCAAAACATGTCGATGACGTGAAAAGAATCGCGCTCGCAACATAGGCACTGACTGACGGTCCGACGGCGTCTGGTTTAGAACGTGAGCATCCGATGATGGTGGCAACTAATCCAAAGGTGGCGACAAACTCTCCGATCCACTGCCCGTAACCAGTTCTCGCAGCACTCGAAATTGCCAATGCGGGCACTTCGAACATGAGATTGGCAGCCACAACGCCGACGATCGCGCCGAGAACCTGAACCGCTATGAAGGGGGCCACGTGGCTCCACTTCATCTGTTTTTGCACTGCGGTCATGAGCGTGACGATTGGGTTGAACTGCGCGGAGATTGAACCGATTGTGTTTATCAAAGCAAACAGAACGAGACCAGTGGCGATGGAGACGCCCATGACTGTTACAGCGACGTTGCCAGCGTCGAGCTTATGCATCAAGGCGCCGGAGCCCACGACGGTGGCAAGCAGGAATGCTGTTCCAATAAGTTCGCAGACCAGGCTTCTGAGTAATTGCATGACACACCTCATTAATGCCCGGCGCATTTGGCGCTTGCGGCACAACTAAATTTGGAACCTATAAATGTTAATCGGAGGTGGTCCTCAAATGAGGTTTATAACGGAAATCTCATCTTTTGAAAACGCTCGGTGATGGTTACTGGCGGTCGTTGAGCCCATTTGTTTAGGACAACAGAGTGGTCCAGTAAGTCTGTTTTACTGATGCTCTTTGAATCTATGAAACTGCTCACGCTCGTGGTTTTAGCATTTCTCGACAAGCGGCTTATTCGACCGTCTCTCAATCGAATTTTTAGGTTTACCGCCCTCTAAAAACAGACCTATTCGGCGATTTGCATGTTATCCTGCTAATCCTTCGTGAAACCACTTCACAGCCAGATTTGCCGACTAAATTTCGGTCTTTCTCAGGCTGTTTTTTAACAACGATGCAGATGAGAGATAACTGGAACAGAGCCACTCAAACTCTTGAGTTCACAATCGATGAACTTACTAAAATGATCGAACCTATTCTGCCTGGCAGAAAGGTTGTCGCAAGCTTTTACACTCAGGGTGGATTGGCTAACACTAACATCCGTTTGCAACTCTCAGGTACTCAAACGCCGCTAATATTGCGGGTCTTCACGCGAGATCCCACTCAAGCTGAAAAAGAGTGCCGAATTTATCAGCGAATAAACGGGATCGTCCCTACTCCCAAAATTTACTATTATTCGCCCAGCAACCCGGTTTCCGGGCATCCATATTCGGTAATGCAGCTCGTCGAAGGCGATCGATTGGAAACGCTTGTTGAAGGATTTGATTCGAGTTGGAGCGTTGAGGTTGGGCGGAGCGTTGGTGCGAGCCTCGCTGCAATCCATAGCGTGACGTTCGATCAAGAAGGATTTTTGGACGAACAACTAAACGTGAAGACGCCGATTAATTCAGGCAGTACCGGTTTGGTTGATTTTGCTAAAAGTTGCTGGGAACAAGACATCGTAATACAGCGGCTTGGTCCTGAGTTACGAAGGGAGATTTCGCCATTTGTCAGACGGGAGTCGCAGATTTTTCAGGTTTGGCGAGCAGCACCATGCCTGGTGCATGCTGATTTTGGCGGATCGAACATTCTGGTAAAGAAACAGCAGACCTGGCAGGTCACAGCCGTTCTCGATTGGGAATTTGCTTTGAGTGCGAATCCATTCATCGATTTTGGCAATCTGTTGCGTGATCCTCTAGGTTCTGTCGATGGCTTCGAACGCGCTGTCCAAGAAGGTTACAACGCTGCTGGTGGAATGCTTCCGGCAGATTGGCGCAAAATGAGTAAGCTGGCGGATCTCACTGCCTGGCTGGATTTTCTGACGAGACCGAATGCCAATGAGCGATTGGTTCAAGATGCAGTCATGATGATTCGAAAAACTATGATGGAATGGCACCAATCGCGGTGACTGACGCCTGTAATACCTGCAGTACTAGACTTTTTCGAACGAAATGCGCTACTTCGTCTCTGGGATTTTGACGGAATTGGTTCAGGGTTTATACGGTGGTTGGATAGCTCGTCGAAGGGATAGGATGCTTAGAGGCGGTCGGACAATTTCTTCCTTTTGATAGGCTCTGCTGGCATGCAGAGTGAGTCGCAGTTTTGCTGCGCCACCGCGAGTGGACCAGGATGCATTAATTTGAAACTTAGAGTAAGGCGAGATATCTCGTCTTGGATTTTGGCGGAGAAAAAACGATGACGAAGCGTAGCAGCAAACAAATGTCTCTATCGTTGCTGGCAATAATTTCAGCTATTGCCGCGACCGGATGTGCACAAGAACGTGGACAAATGGAATCGAAAAAAATGGATATGTCGAGTCAGTCCTCCGCGGCCTTGTCGAGTCGAGCGCCGAATGCATCACCGATGCCATCACCGATGCCAGCAGCAATGCCAGCAGCAAGGCCAGCAGCAAGGCCAGCAGCAATGCCAGCTCCTCGGGCACAGATCAAAGCGAGCCGCCAAGGAAGCGCGATGCTAGGTGGAGCTTTGAATTGTTCACCACCGCCGTCTGCCGATACGAGCAACGAGGCGTATGGTCGCATAATTGAAAGCGATTTCCTTTCGGTGAAACAGAATCCATTTTCAACGTTCTCAATTGATGTGGATACCGCTGCTTATGCAAATGTTAGAAGAATTCTCCAGTCTGGAGTTTTGCCGCCTGAGGATGCAGTTCGCACAGAAGAATGCATCAACTATTTCACCTACGATTACCCTCAGCCTAAGGACAATAATCCGTTTTCCGTAAATATTGAAATGTCTGAATGCCCATGGGCACCCGGTCATAAACTTGCTCTTCTAGGTTTGCAGGGGCGGAAGATTGCTGAGGAAAATATGCCACCAAGCAATCTTGTTTTTCTGATTGATGTGTCGGGTTCAATGTCAGATCCTAATAAACTGCCATTGTTGAAACAGTCGTTTGCGTTGCTTGTGGAAAAAATGCGTCCTCAAGATCGGGTTTCCATAGTTACTTACGCAGGCTCATCCGGTCTTGTTCTTCCATCCACTCCTGGAAGTCAGAAACGTAAAATTCTTGACTCTCTAGATCGTCTCGAGTCTGGTGGCGGCACCGCTGGTGGTGAAGGTATAAAACTAGCATATGATGTTGCGGCGCAAAATTTCATTGCAAACGGCAATAACCGAGTGATTTTAGCGACGGATGGTGATTTCAATGTTGGTCCATCGAGTGATGGCGATCTTGAACAGCTGATCGAGTCGAAGAGAAAATCCGGAGTGTTTCTTACCGTTCTGGGCTTCGGAATGGGCAACCTGAAAGACCAGCACATGGAAACGCTCGCCGACAAAGGCAATGGCAATCATGCATACATCGATAGCGCGCTCGAAGCCAAGAAAGTTTTGGTCAATGAATTTGGTGGCACGATGTTGACCATTGCAAAGGATGTAAAACTGCAAGTTGAATTCAACCCCAACCAGGTGAAGGGATATCGATTGATTGGTTATGAGAATCGCATGCTTGCGGCGGAGGACTTCAATGATGATCAGAAGGATGCCGGCGAAATGGGCTCAGGGCACACGGTTTCGGCGCTCTACGAAATTATTCCGGCTGGTGCCAAAGACAAGGTTCGCGACAATGTCGATCCTTCCCGCTACCAGAAACTCATGTGGGTTGCCGGAACGCCTACGAACGATGAGTTCATGTGCGTAAAGCTCAGATACAAGGAGCCGAAAGGTTCGGAGAGCAAGTTGATAAAGGGAATTATTCACACTCCGAAAACGGCTAATTTGAACACTTCCAACAACTTCCGTTGGTCGGCTGCAGTGGCTGAATTTTCGATGCTGTTGCGTGACTCGAAATTCAAGGGTAAGTCTAATTATTCAGATGTGTTGAAACTAGCGAAGAGTGCTGTGGGTAACGATTCGAACGGCTATCGCAGAGAGTTCATCGAATTAGTAAACAGTGCTCAGAAGCTCGATAATCGCGAGCATGTCGCGTCTAACGATCGGTTGTCTTCCGAGCTCTAACTTCCCTCGGCATGAGTTAAACCACGGTATAGGGCTGGTATCACTTGCGGTGCCGGTCCTTATCGTTGGGTTTAGAAGCCGGCTGGAAGCCGGCGCTCTGAGGATTAGAAGCCGGCTGGAAGCTGGTGCTCCCAGGTTTAGCCGGCAGTTTGGAACGAGGGTGCTCTGAGTGAAACGGGCTCGATGTGAATTTCCTGGTGTCAACTATGTCTAAGGTTTCCAAAATGGGTCGCTTGAGCCTTCGGCTTGGACTGGGGTTGAAATGTCGGAAGGTAGTTGGATTGGTCCGGAGTAGGTGTCCGAAGGTTTGAAGTTCAAGCGTTCCTTCGAGCCTGTGTTTGCCTTCTTCTTCGAACCTGGTACTGCGTGTTCCATCGTGTTCAGTCGACCTTTCCACACTTGTACCTGACGCCGCTCGGTTGGCGTTGCTTGACGCATCGTATTTCGGGTTTGCTGTGGTTGTGGTTGATTTAGAGCTGGCAGGTTCTGGCTAGTATTTTGCTGTTTGCGGCTTTTGTTTCTACCGGATGCGAAGTCGTCTTCATTTTTGCCCCAGGGGAAGAGCCTCGTGAATGCTCCGGGAATGAGAACTGCCATCGCGAGCATGACGATCACAACAAAGGTTATGCCGAGCACGGCAAAAACGTCTTTGTATTTCGCTCCGAAGAATGCTTCGTCCGAATCTCCGTCATCCACCGCAATCGATAGGAGTTGTCCGAAGATATCGAATTGTTTGGCCGCCACCGCTCCTGGTGACTTCATTTTTTCTTTGACGACTTCGATCAAATTGAAGTTAGGTCCGACATGTTCGATGTAGAGTTCTTTGTATCTTGCGGGAAGTTCACTTCCAACACTTTGTGTAGATGACATCGACTGCATGGCTTGTTCGATATCTTTAGATGATGCTGACTTGTTCTTAAGTTTCAAGTGTACGAATGCGCGACCCATTAGTGCTCGAGAATAGCTCAAGTGGCTTTGATTAAGGCTATGATTGTATGCCGCGATCGCGTCGTCAAAACTTTTTTGAGCTTCAGAATATTTTTTCTCGGCTATTTTGATTAATCCCAGCGTAAGCAAACTGTTGGCTGTGAGCGGGTGTTGCTGTCCGAGTTCTTTGCGTTTCAAGCCCCAGGACTCATTACACGCTTCGGTCGCTTCGAAATAATTGCCGCGTGCTAGTTTCACCATTGCCACCGAGTCCAGTGCCTGAGCTCTCAGCAACAAGTTTCCTTTTGCGAATTTGTCTGCCATGGAAACTGAGCTATAGGCTTGGTTCTCAGCCTTAGGATAGTCCTTCTCGGCAAGACTCAGTAAAGACAATTGGCTATAAATTCTAGCGTTTTCGTCGTGTCTGGCAATGTTCTGTGCAATCGTCTGAGCGCGATGAAGATGCTCCTCAGCTTTTTCGAAATTACCAGTCTCGGTTTCTAATGCACCGAGATTCGAAAGAATGCGAACCAGTGGAAGGTCCTGTTTGTTAGCTTCTTCAGAAGATGAGAACTGCCGAAGGTCGAGCGCTTTTTTTAGATTTTCGCGTGCTTTGCCATACTCACCTGCCAGCATTTGCACTCGACCGATGTTGTAATACGACTTACTTAGTAGCGCACTGCTTTCGCCGTAGGCTTCTTTCCGCAATTCGAACGCTTCTTGGAAAAGTCCTTGGGCATTGGTGTAACGCCCTTGTTGTTCCAATATGTCAGCCAGGTTTTCGACCGATTTTGTTCTGCGCAAATCTTCCGGTGAAAATGTTTTTGCTAGTTCATAGGTTTGATGGAAATATTTTTCGGCATTCTTTTTATCGCCAACACGTTCGAATTCCTTTGCCTTAGCGTTCAAAGTCTCCCATTCTGATTGGTGCTCCGGTGGCGTTGTCGCCGTGGCTCTTGTTTGTGGAGCTGCACTTGTGTGAATGGCTTCAGCGATGATTGGTACGTCGCCGCCGGCCCTTAAAGCGGCTGTTCTCAGTGCAGATTTTCTGGCGATGGCTCGCATCGCTTCCCACTTAACTTCTTCACTGACGGGATGTCGTTTCACCAATTGTTGCTGTTTATTTTCTGTCAGTTCGTGATTCTCTGATTCTGCTGATGCAGGTGATTGTGTCTGAGACACCAACATACCTGTCACCAAAAGTGATACCAGTTTCGGATCCATATACCAGGACATGCGTTCCTCCATGCCACTCTGCTTGAGTGGCAATCAATCGGGGATTGGATGCGTGAATTCCCAGATACAAATGGATCTGGATTCAGCATTTATAGGTGTCGTGCGGCGTTACTGCTAATTGGGGCTATTAATTCTTGCGTTTCATGAGGAGAGTATAGGGCTGCTCTTGACAAATCTTGATTATATTAATTGGAGCTTAACAATCCGTATTGTTTCAGGCGAAACCCTAACTCTGTTTGTGTTTCACGATCCTGCCCTTTCCCATGTTTCGACTAAAACCAAATCTCTCATTTGTGGGTATGTTGCTTGAACTATGAAAAACGCTATTCCGAATCAACTCGAAAAGCCTCCGAAGACTCAACTATCAACTGATTCTGCTGCGGCGAAACCGATCGATCTAAATTCTAAATGGAATCGCTCTCTGGTTATTCGAACATCAAATTCGGGTGGCGCTGCATTTGATAGATTGGGAGCTTATCGCTATCTGCTCTGGCGCAATGTTGTACGCGACGATGGACTTCCTTGTGGTGATGATGGAAATTTGTTGCTCGTGATGCTGAATCCGAATAAGGCTGACGAGACGCGCAATGATCCAACGATTCGAAGATGCATTAGCTTCGCGAGGAGCTGGGGTTTTAGTCGTTTAGAAGTCGTGAATCTTTTTGCTGTATGTGCTGAAAAACCGCATATGCTGAGAAAGTTCGACGATCCGATTGGCGCGCATAATGACGCAATGATTAAAGAACGAGCTGCCCGGGCGGGAAAAATAATCGTTGCCTGGGGAAATCATGGTCTGCTTCTCGGTCGTGATGCTGATGTGTTGTCACTGCTTCAAGTGGGTTCGCCGTTGCAGTGCTTCGGCACCACAAAGGTTGGTATGCCGCGGCATCCTTTATATGTGAGAGCGGATGTACAACTCTCGCGGTTTCGGCCAGATTGAATTGGAATTGCCGGCTGTCTTCCAGGGCGCCGGTGTTTCTGTCGCGCGCTTATTATCGCGACAAGTTGTGATGATTCTTCCATCGTTGTACAGTAGATAAAGCCATCACCTACTATGCCGTTCTCGAAGCTACGGATTAGGCACAGTAAGCGATTCGGAGATAAGCATGCGCGGGATTTCGTATTTCTGTATGGTGCTCGGTGTCAGTTATCTGATGCTAGTTGCTATGGAATACAACAAAGTTATTCAGAGCCAAAACTGGACCCTGGTCAATGCGAAGGTCGAAAAATCGATCAATGGAATTCCGCTGACTAAGTTCGAGCCTAATAAGTTGAACGATGTGACTGCGTTTTTCAATTGGTCGTACATTCGATATCACTATGTGATCGGTGCCGGGCATTACGATGCCGAGCAGGAATTGGGTCCGCACTTGTCGATTCTTGATTCAATTGTTGGACCGCTGAAGGATCGTCTACCAGCTGGCAGTACGATTGAGGTTCGCTACAATCCGCGCAATCCGAATGAATCAAAGGTGGGTTTTGATGTGTTTAGACCAATTGAAACTTACGGCGGAACTGGTGCTGTTTGGCTTGCACTCGGTGTAATCCTTTACTACATGAGCAGAATTACGGAATCAACGCTCTCTGACGATCAAGAGCTCAACATGCCACTCGAATATTTTGATAAGAAGCGGAAAGGGCTTAAATAGCCTTTCCAGAGTGGGAGCGACTTGTTCAGGCTTAGAAGCATGAACATGAATCGACCTCTGAACTACCGAACTATTTTTTCTGTGGAACCGCAGTGTGCGTGTTGCTGACAGCGGCGGCTGTTTCTGCCGCGATGTCTGACGGAACTCTGTCGGGGTAACGATCCAGCATGGCTTGAACGAGACCGACGAATAATGGATGTGCATCATCCGGTCTGGATTTTAGTTCCGGGTGGAACTGACAAGCAACGAAGTACGGGTGGTCGTTCAATTCGATCATCTCAACAAGATGCCCATCTGGAGACAATCCGGAGAAGATAAGCCCATGCTTTTGCAGTGCTTCACGATGCGCGTTGTTTACTTCATAACGATGTCTGTGACGTTCTGAAATTTCGGTCTTGCCGTAAACTTTGCTTGCCGTCGAACCTTCTTTCAATTCGCACGGATATTTGCCAAGGCGCATGGTTCCGCCTTTTAGAACGACATTGTGTTGATCCGGCATCAAGTCAATCACCGGATATGGTGACTTCGGATTGAATTCTGTGGAGTGTGCTCCTTCCATTTTTGCAACGTTTCTTGCAAATTCAATTACTGCAGTTTGCATACCTAGGCACAAACCGAGATATGGAATTTTCTTCTCACGGGCGAAGGTTGCCGCTTGAATTTTTCCTTCGATGCCTCGATCTCCGAAGCCTCCGGGAACCAGTACGGCATCTACATCTGACAGATACGCAGCTGCTCCGTCTTTTTCGATATCCTCAGACAAGACCCATTTGATGTTGACCTGGGCACCTAATTTGACACCACCGTGTTTCAAGGCTTCGACAACGGAGATGTACGCATCTGAGAGCATGACGTACTTTCCAACAATTGCGACATTGACTTGGTATGACGGTTTTTGAACACGCTCAACCAGTTTTTTCCATTCGGTTAGATCAGGCGCATTGTTTTGCATTGCCAACCGTTCTAGAACCCGGTGGGCAAGACCTTCTTGTTCCATGATCAAAGGCACTTCATACAGATGTTTTACGTCTTTGCACTGAATAACGCCTTTCAAATCTACGTCCGTAAACAGTGAAAGTTTTTCGCGAATCGAAGTATTCAAATGTTCTTCTGTTCTACAAACCAGGATGTCTGGCTGGATACCGCGACTTCGCAGCATATCCACGCTGTGCTGAGTCGGTTTTGTCTTTAACTCATTTGTGGTTCTCAGGCTTGGAATCATGGTGGCATGGATGTAACAGCAATGGTCTCTGCCGATATCCTTGCGCATCTGTCTGATTGCTTCGAGGAAAATCAAACTCTCGATGTCGCCTACCGTGCCGCCGACTTCAACAATGACGATTTCTGCGTTGGAAGTGCTGGCCGCTTTGCGGAGGAAATTTTTAATTTCGTTGGTGACGTGAGGAATCATTTGCACGGTACCACCGAGGTAGTCTCCGCGTCGTTCCTTCTCCAAAACACTCTTATAGATTGAGCCAGCCGTGACGTTGTTCATGCGGCTCAGGTTAAGGCTGATAAACCGTTCATAATGACCGAGGTCGAGGTCAGTCTCAGCGCCATCTTCGGTCACGAAAACTTCGCCATGCTGATATGGACTCATCGTGCCCGGGTCAACGTTCAAGTACGGGTCCAGTTTCACTATCGTGCAGGTGATGTTACGGGCTCGCAGGAGCCTGCCCAGGGACGCGGCAATAATGCCCTTTCCCAGTGACGAAACCACGCCACCGGTTACAAATACATACCTGGTGTCCATAAGACCTCCAATGAAATTGAACGTGATCCATTAACAATATACGGCATAGAGCGGCTTTCCGCGTACTTTTGCGTAGAATGCAAAGTTGCATGATCTCGAGAAGAACGACAGCTGCACGCGGAGATGGAGGGACCAGAATCTGCCGTGATTCGCGCCCTCGTCGATTGCATCTTCTGTTTCACTGTCCTAGTCCCCGATCCTGGGTACCCTGAAGAAGGCTTTTTGTTCGTCCTTGCCGTCAGCCGTGGTTGAATTCACGGTTTCGCTGTCAGGTGCGGTCTCCAAAAGAACCTTATGTCCCGGAGGTGTCTCCACGACGTCTTCTCTCAGTACGTTGACGACTGGCAGTGCGTGCGACATGGGTTCAACGCCGTCGGTATTGACAGCGTTGAGTTGAGCAAAATATTCGAGTATGCGACTTAGCTGGTTGGTGTAAAGGCGCTTTTCATCTTCTGTAAGCGCCAGTCTAGCCAGCTTCGCGACATGCTCGACATCTTTTGAGGTAATCATCTCGAGTCCATGTTTAAGTTATGCCAGTCTGCTTTCTGCTATTCTGCCAGAATTAGGGTTCGGTGTGAATGAATGATCTTTGAACTTGGAGTCCTCCTCGTATCGCTTGTCGTCATAGTGGCGGCAGCGGAGCTCTTTACAAATGGTATTGAATGGCTCGGGCAGAGGCTCGAGCTGAGCGAAGGTGTGGTCGGCAGTGTGCTGGCAGCTGTGGGCACGGCTTTGCCGGAAACACTGATCCCAATCGTCGCAGTCGTCTGCTTCGGTCAGAGGCACGGTGACGAGGTCGGAATCGGTGCCATCGCTGGCGCGCCATTCATGCTCAGCACGTTGACGCTCGGTCTCTGCGGTATCGCTGGTCTTGTGTTTCTCAAGAGCGGCAAACGAACTAAAGAATTGACCTACAACAGCGTCGTGATGTCTCGGGATTTGAAATTTTTCATCCTGGCATACTCGATTGGATTGCTAACCGCTGCCTTGACTACTCACCAGGTCGCGAAATACATCATGGCTGGATTAATCCTCCTGATTTATCCAATCTATCTATATTTCACATTCAAATCGTCAGGTGATGTCGGTGAAGAACCTGAACCGCTGTATTTAGATCGCGTTCTGAAAAAGGGTTCGAACCGATTGCGGTTTATTCTTCCTCAAGTAATGCTGGGCTTGCTTGGTATCGTGGCCGGTGCTTACTTCTTTGTCGACTACATTCAGGATATTGCTGAAGACATCGGCTTCCCGCCGTTAGTTCTGTCACTCATCGTCTGTCCGATTGCGACAGAGTTGCCTGAGAAGGTCAACAGTATTTTGTGGATTCGGCAGGGCAAAGACACTTTGGCAATGGGTAACGTGACTGGTGCGATGGTATTTCAGAGCTGCATCCCGGTAGCTTTTGGTGTGGCGTTCACCCCATGGAATCTAGACCTCGGTACGGTCATGACGGGCTTGGTGGCAATCACCTCCTCATGCATTTTGTTGTTGTTGATTAAACTGCAAAAGCTAAGCTTCCCGTTTCTAGCTTGCGGTGCAATTCTTTATGCCTGCGCTGTTGCGTTCTTGATGAATATCGATGTGCCGGAAGGCGTTCACCCCGGCTCGGTAAAGTCGACGCATGTTGAAGCCGTTCCAGACCGATAATCGTTCAATCTCGTTTTTCCTGTTGTCCTGGAAACCATCAAGTGCAAGCGGACTAAACTGCGTCTAGTCGTGGAATAGTAAATACGGGAAACAGAGGAGTGTTTGATGATCGTCGCCGCGTTCGAAGAGTGGTATCAAAACACCAATGGTGAGTTAGTAAAAGAATTTCTCTTCGATGATCTCTGGTCAAGAATCCAATCGAGAATTTCGAATTGGGAGTCGAAAGGCTACCAGGTTTGCGGGATATCAGAAGATGGCTTGATGTGCGCTTTTCGCGACCATATGAATCGGGGCTTGCGAATCACCGAATTTCACGATGACGTTTTTGAATCTCTTCAATACATCGAGGATGTCGATTCACACGATTGGCTCGTGTTTGTTTCGGAACGTTCTAGTCGCACTCTGGGATTCTTGCGAACGCAGGCATGGACGCGCATAGGAGTTAAGCGGCTGGCGATTCGAGAGTATTCTGACGACATGCCGGATGCGGAACCGAGTATCGAAGAGATTCGACGTCGAATTGTTTTAACTCTGGCTGATGAGGAAGGTCTGCGCCTCGAGGCGCTCGAGTCTTGCTCTATCCCGGATATCGAGGAACGCACGAGCATTGCTCATATGCGCATTCAAATGGCTGTGTTCGGCCAAGAATAAGTCAGTTAGTTCGATCGATTGAACTGCGGCGCTGTTCCAGCGAGGAGGAGTGCGAACGGCTTGTTCTCGTTCGAAAGTGCGATGGTCTGCAGAAATTTTCTGACTCAAATCTCAGGAATGCATTTTGTCCGTTTTCAAAATTGAATCGTCTGATTCTTCTGCTTTGCTCTCGTGAGCTGCAATCATCTCTTCAATAATGTCATCCGGATCTTTTCCTTTGGGTGGCTTGAACATCGTCGAATCGACGTGTATAGCCGGACCATGACCATCTGCTGGTGGATAGCAGAAGTCGAGCACCAGTTTCACCGCCGCCGCAACCGGAATTGCGATCAGCATGCCGAGTGCGCCGGCGAGAACTTCGCCGCAGATTACCGCGAAGATGATTGCCAGTGGATGCAGCTCGATTACGTGACCAACAAATTTTGGTATCACGACATAGTCTTCGAGCAAGCGGGCGATCCAGTAGCACAGTGCGATCAGTCCGCCAACCTGGACACCCTGTTGCGCGACGCCCACTATGACTGCCATTGAGATAGCCAGTAGTGGACCGACCACAGGAATAATTTCCAACGTTCCGCTAAAAATTGCAATTAAGAACGCGTATTTGATTTTGAAACCAAAGTGCAAAATGCAGTAAGCGACAGTCGACATCAAGATGATCAGGAACAGCTGAGTGCGAATGTACTTCGACACCATGATGTTCATCTGTCCGGAGAGTTGTACAACCGCGTCACGCCTGTCTTCCGGGATGAATCTCAAGAGAAATCTGCCGACGCTTTCACTATCCATAATCAGATAGATTGACGATACGATGCAAACTAAAATGTGCAAGAGGCTCTTGGAGATTAGCTCTCCGAGGTGAACGATTTCTTCGGGTTTGCCTAAATAACCTTCCAGGTTAGTGACGATATCAGCGGATGTTGTTTTGACATCCATATCCCATGCAAAGTATGACGACAGCTGTTCGAGAAGTCCGGTAATGATGTTGTGCCGTTCTTCGAATAGTGTCCCTGCCTGTTCGATCAGCAACGGTCCAAACAGTTTAGATAGAAGAATTATGGTTCCGAGAAACGTTATATAGATCGTCGCGACTGCGATGTGTCTTGGAATTTTGATTTTGTCGCCCACGAAGCGAACCGTGGGGATCAGAAGATACGCAATGATACCGCCAACTATGAACGGCGGAAAAACTTCCCGCACGAGATAGAGGAACCAAACAAGGCCAATAATTGCTACCCATTTGAGCATAGTTTATTTTACCCGAACGGTAGCCAGCCTAACTGTCGGATTGAACGCCAGTCGCGCGCCGCAGGATTCTGTCGGAAAAATCGACTGAATATCTGACAGCGCACGACTGAAATTATTAGACTATCGGGCTCCGACTGGTTCGGCTTTCTGAAGTTGAGAGAAATCTTTCACACCAGCACGAACGAGTTTTTTCAAATACCATGATGGTCTGAAGCGCTCGCCCAGTTCTTTATGGTGTGCTTGGATTTCATCGAGGCACCAATCTAAGCCTTTTTCTTTTGCAAGGCTGAGGATGCCGTTTTTCATACCGCAACCGAATTGCATTCCGGTGTCGACTGCTTCTGGCGTGACCACTTCTTCTTGCAAAGCATAGAGTGCTTCGTTGAACATCGGAAGGACGACCCGGAAGGCATCGATCTTCTTGCTTGAACGACGGAGCTTGCCGTCTTTGTTTACTTCTTTAATGATTTCTTCGAGCTTCGGATTTACCTTGAGAGGTTCGCCTTTCTTTGGAATGACACCTTGCTCGTGCACATAGAATCCGCTGCCGGACTTCTGTCCGAGGCAACCTGCTGCGATAAGTTTGTCAAGCAGAGGTGATGGCTCGAAGCGCGGACCGTACTCCGCATAGAGGAAGTGATTGACGTGACCGCAAATATCTAAACCAGTCATGTCGAGCAACGCGAATGGTCCCATCGGCATTCCGAAT
>CAZRMH010000106.1:0-20969 GCA_964600935.1 uncultured Candidatus Obscuribacterales bacterium | reverse complement strand
GCAATCACAACAAGACCTCTTCTAGAACAAAGGGTTAGGGCACTGGATTCCCGGCTACCATAGGCTTACATTGTACGACGTATTGATTAGCTGGGATTGAAGCGCATAGTTTGATTAATTTTGGACGCGTCGATGCGGTTACAACCACTCAGTCGAGCCATAGCACTTCAACAGACAGCAGAGGTTCACACTCACCAGTCAGCAACGCTCTAAGTGCGTTTAAACAAGATCTGAGACTGCGCCTGCTCTACATCCAAACGAAGCTCCGTCGCGGTCTGGTAGCGCGCATCAGGTTCTTTATTGAGCAGCTTCATGACGATGTGATCGAATGGTGTACCGTCTTTGAATTCCGGTTTGTATTTGCTCATCGGCGGCGGATCATCCATCAAGTGCTTCATCAGGATCGCTTCTGCACTCTCACCTTCAAAAGGAACGTGACCGGTGAGCATTTCATAAATCATGATGCCCAGAGCGTACAAGTCAGTTCGCATGTCCATCGGACGATCTTTCAACTGTTCAGGTGCGATGTACTCGGGAGTTCCCACCATCCGACCAGTTTTTGTAAGACGCTTGCCGCTTTCATGAATAATGTGCGAAATCCCGAAGTCCACGATCTTGACCCAATCGGGGCGATCAGACTTGTCCTGAAGCAGGACGTTGTCGGGCTTCAAATCTCGGTGAATAACACCAAAGTTGTGCGCTTCCTGAAGACCGCGGCACATTTGAATAATTATGTTTGCAGTTGTGGTAAACGGCAACGCGCCCTGCCGGTGGATCTTGTCTGCTAACGCTTCGCCTTTGATAAACTCCATCACCAGATATGGTGCCTTACCGCCCAGGGTGCCGACATCAAATACGGTGACTATGTTTGGATGACTTAATTTCGCTGTAACCTTGCATTCACGCTGAAAACGTTCGATCGATTTTTCATTGGAAAGCAACCAACCATGCATTACTTTGATTACGACAGTACGCTCCATAATCGTATGGTGCGCTTTATAAACGACAGCCATACCGCCCTCACCAAGCATCGATTGAATCAAATATTTGTTGTCGATGGTTTTGCCAATCAAACTGGTTGTATAACCACCGGTGGCGACCAGAGCTTCAGTGTACGGGTCCGACGGCGGTTCGGCCGGTCTGGCAGGCTGTTGAACCGGTGCTGATGCGGTTGATGTCGATTGTGCCGCTACCTGATTCGGGTCTTGAGGATGCAGTTGTGGAACTTGTTGTGCGTCGCCGTCATGCAACGAAGCAAACTTAACATCTTCCATTAGCGCCGTATCATGACGCTCGAAATTGACATCTTTCTCTTTGCCGGTTGGTGCATTTTGCGCATATGGCTTGCCGTCGGCTGGCGAAACTTGAATATGTGGGCGCTCATTGGTGGAGGATGAGTTCGCGGTCACATTCAGAGCAGAGCCCTCAATCGGACAGAACACCGCATAAGGCGGATAGACCCGCTGGCACTTAGGGCAGACCTTGTCCGGGCCCTGTGCATTCTGGGGCTGAATGAGGAGTGTGCCGTCAAATCCGCAGAAACGAGCATCGTGCGGAACGTTCCTTCCGCACGTAGGGCAAGCTTTAGTCGACTCAGAAGCTGTCATCATACCCGGCTCAGTATACAAAGTTGAACATTCCCTCTGGGGAGATCACTAAATCAGGACGAATTAGCCGCTTAATCATAGTCTAATTTTATTTGGACTTTCATTTAGATTTTGATTTGGTCGGGTCAATGCGATTTGGAAACCCAAGCACAGTGGTTCTGTTCTCGACCACCGGAAATTTCACACGTGCGACCGCTCCACTGGGCGTGGTTATCGTCATCAGGTATTTCCCGGACGGCAGATCAGCGACACTCAACGAACCATCCTCTCCCGCTTTGGTTAAGGTGTGAAACATTTTGTTTTCGTTTTCAATAGTGATATCTGCGTTTTTCACCGTCGTGTACACAACCAAATCTTTCTTTTGCCAGGTAGTGGACTGCAAGACCACACGCTCGAGACCAGTCTGACCGATTAGAAACGATAGACCTGCTCCAGCCAGAATGCCCAGAATGGCAAGCAGTACTGTCACACCGATGCTGGTACTGGATTTTTTGGCGCGTTTGACCTTCACCTTGACAGGCTGTTGAACCGGCAGTTCATCACTCTTGTCGATTAACCTGCTGGAATCGATTTGCTCCAACTCCCAGCTGAATTTACGATAAGCGTTGTTATCTTGCTGGAGTTGTTCGCTGCCGGGCACCACAATCTTACCGCTGCAGAAGATGCAGAAATTCTGGTTCAATTCGTCGGTCTGCCCGCAGCGCGCACAAGTGCGCCAAGTCAAGGGATTGACGGTCTTTCGCTTTCGCTCAGCCTCAGGCGTCACTCCGGCGCCACAGTAGATACAAAATTGCATCTCTGAGTGATTGCGTCGGAGACAAGAAGGACATTGAATGTAAGAGACCGGCGATTCGCTAACCATAACGCGATTCTACAATAAAAAAGCAGCCAAACTTCTAAGTAGTTATTCCACCAGCTGAGCTTGTTCTTTCACAGGGCTTGGCACGATCGGCAATTTTTCCGATTCTTTGGATGGTTCTTTGATGTCAACGTCCCGCAGAATGATGGATGGAGTGACGATACTCGAAGCGGAAGTCGGGCCCTGAGCCACTAACGAAGCCGTCTCATCGTTGCCGCCGGCAACCAGATCACGCAAAACATGGTCAGGTTGGACGCTTACGCTCGCGCCCCGAACCAGCTCTTCTTTGCCATTCTTAACCGAAACGCGATAAATCTCCGTCGGATAAAGAGTCAATCCGCCCCCAAAACTAGAAAAGATATTAGACAGTGAAGATCCGAGGTTCATCATCCAGGAAGGAAAGCGAGCGACCGATCTGACTATGTAGACATGGTCGTAACCTTGCTCTTTGCCAAGGTCAATGAGCTTCTTCTTCATCTGTTTGGCATTCATCGAAGGTTCTGTTGAGACAAACATGATGCTGACGGTTCCCGAGCCATCGCCCGAGTGACCGTTGGACTTCGCCACACCACGTGTGGGGCGGCGACTGGAACACAATGTTTTCAACACGCCCTTCTCGACGAGGGTAAGCTTTTCGGCGGGCACGCCATCGTCATCGACCTCGTAGTTGCCAAAAACCTTCTTGCCACGAAATTCAGTGGCATAAGGATCGTCGACGATGGTGACGATGCGGGCACCAACACGTTGTCCCAGTTTGTTTTTAAAAGGATGATCGGCATAATATGAACCGCCGCTGACATCATGGGCGCCACCAAGCAATTTTTGCAAGCTACCGTGCATGAGTGATGACGACGCTTCTGGTTCAAACAACATCGGTCCGCTGTAATTAGTGACTAGTGGTGCATCGGCAACCCGTTTTAAGCGCTTGACCAATTTGTTGACTTTCCCTTCAAGGGTCGCATAATCCGGCATGTCTTCTGGGTTTTCGCAAGCAACGAATTCCACATCGGAATAAGATTGACCATCTTTGCTGCGAATTTTGGCAATCACGGACAACATGGTCTGCACATGACCATCGCGATGTTTAAACCCTTCATTGTTGACCAGCCAGGCGTTTGCCACTTGCACACTGAAGTGCACCACGGCATTGTCGATTTCCGGATATTTGAGAAAAATGGCGGATAAGTCTTTTGTGACTTTTTTCCATTTCTCTTTGTCTGCTTTGAGGTGCAATGCCGGTTTGATGAAGACCACGGGTTTTTCTTTCGTCATTTCAGGCAGTCGATCTGCTTCCGGACGAGATTTCAATCTTGCCTTTTTCGCTTCGAATTGTTCGATTGCATCCTTGTAGGTACTGTCGCCGGCAAGCCAGACTTCATGCCGAATGGCGGCATAATCATCTTCGATAGGAAGTTCTTTTCCACCACCGGACATTCGACCGAACAATCCACCGCCACCAGATTCTTTAGAACTGTCCAGTTCGTAATCTCCGACTCGAATATCGGTATATAGACGGCGATAGCGATTAGTATTTTCGGAAGTCAGCGCACCACAGGAAGCGCTCAAATAAAGCATCTCCGTTTCCAAAACCTTGTACTGAACAAAATACGGCAAACTGTGCGTGCCCAATTTCAAACGCTCAGTTGAACGTTTCATCTCATCGCCAAGAGCGGTAAATAGAACATCATTTTCGTCAGGAGACAAATAGATTTTTCCATTCTCCTCTTTGAGTACTTTCGGACGATTGTCCGTGGTATCACGGGCGATGGTCTCATCGGCTGAGGTCTTACCCTTTTTCTTGTCCTTAGCCAGAGCCGAATCGGCAAAACCAGTCATTGAGACAGCGGCGACAAGCGCCAAAATCAGCAACCGCTTCGTTGAAAACACAGGCGGACGATTAAGTTTCAGCGCGGACGATGAACTCACAAACTTTGTCGATAGCTGTTGAAACAAATCGGTTTCCTCGAATCTGAATGGTTTGAACACTTTATTATCGGAACGGAGATCAGTTGCCACTGCTATTTCACCTCACTCTTGTCATGGAGCGGAGGCGGTAGTATCGGGGGTTTGTCCGAACGCTTCTCCTTCAATTCCACTTCAATGGCGCCGACCAGAAGACTCGGAGATGAAGCTGAAACAGGAACGCTACCTGATTCGGCACCACAGATACCATTAAAGGTACCATCGTCATTAGCGGCACAAATGATTTTCTCCAGTGCAGTAAGTGGCGTACCTACAATTTTCACGCCGCGGACGAGCTCATCAGGTCTGCCATCAGCGAACACCTTGGTGACGATTAAAGGTTGGAGGCTATAGACCTGGGCCGCTCTGGCTGAGGTCATGGTGTAACCACCGGCGATATCATCGAAAACCAAACCGTAGGCTTTGTTCTGTCTCTTAAGTTCTTCGATCAACATCCGTCGAAGTTCATCATAAGGAACTGTTTTCTCCGATTTGATGATCAGATTGCCCATCCGAGAAACTGGGTTGTTTCTTGGATCGCATCGACCATGTCCATTTGATTTAGGAAAACCATCCACCGGAGAACGAGACATCAAATACGATCTCAGCGTTCCTTTATCGACCAGAACAACCTTCTGAGCCGGTACACCCTCATCGTCAAATTCATAAAATCCGTTCAAATGGATGTCATCCATTTTACGCATAGTCGGGTCATCGAGAACGCTGATGAATTCAGGCATTACTTTCTGATTCATTTGTTTGGCGAAAGTTCTTCCTTCCTTCTCGTCTTTCTGTCTATGACCCTCCATTCGATGTCCGAACACTTCGTGGAAAAAGACACCAGCAGCTCGATTGCGTAAAATTGCTGGACCGACATACGGAGCGGCTTTAGGAGCTGTCCGCAGTTTAACCAAGTTTTCCGCGACACCTTTTACTAATGCAGTGAGTTTGTCCTCACTTGGCAATTCGTCGAGTTTAACCGCAGAAACATCGTCGTAAAGCCACAAATCCATTCCGTCGTCAGCCCTAGCTTGAGCCATTGTATAGAGACGAAAGTCGGTTCTGGAATCAGCAATTGTCGAACCTTCATTGTTTACCAGATAACGTCGCGTCAGTTTTGCGGTGAATACAACAGACGAGTCGTAAAGTTCAGGATAGTTCTTATAAATCGCTGAAAGTCTCTTGACCAGGGCTTTCCACTTCTCTTGATCAACATCGAAAGGTTTCTTTTCGCTGGTGAATTTTTGAGCGGCTTCCGTGGAAAAATCGTCGGAGCTGTCTTCTTCAGTAACGTTGACTTCTTTGTTGGCTTGCACGCGAGCAAATTGCTGCTGCGCTTGTTTAAACGCATCATCTGTTTCAAGCCAGATTGCCTGCCTGAGCGCCAGTTCATTATCTTCCAGCGGCACGAACTGTCGGGACGACCCGGCGCTTCTCATCAAAGAGCCGAAGGTATCTGAGTCGCGTGTTCTATGAGTGTTGTCGATTTTGGGAGATCCAACGCGCAAATCGACGTTTAAAACTCTGTCGTGGTCCGGCACTACATCACGAGTCAGGGCGCCGTACTCGGCCGAGATGTAGAGAGAATCAATGTCGTAAACCCGATAACCCAGGTAGTAGACGGGAGCTTCGCCCGCCTTCTTCAACTTATCGAAAGAGCGATTGAGCTCTTTATGCATTGCATCGAGGACTATCCCATCAGTTCCTTCCGGAGCTGCTTCGACTGGCGGAAGTGTGATACATGACATCAAAACTACTAAACTGCACAATGTCCGACTCAAGGTCGTCAATTTCATAAGTTTCCTTTTTTCCTTAGACAGTTCTTCCACCCACTCAGCCCATGCAGGAACTCCTTCCAGCGCATGGCTAAGGGCTATTGAATCAGGATTCAGTTACGAATGCCAGCACTCGCCACGGTCCGGATTCAGCCCCGCACACTTAAGGATAACCCACTTGGCAAACGCCTGCACGAAAACCTCGTAACTTCCATCCTGGTTGAAACCTGAAGCGCAAAAAATTTGCTAACTGGCGAAAAAAACAATGGGGAATTTCAGTTATGGTCAGAATAAATTGGTTTCTAAACGACATTCATTTGAGCCTGCCGGTGAACGATTAAGCGAGTGCTACGGAATGCGCGCACTAAACAACAGAGCCAATGATTGGGGTAAAGACGAGCATAGAACATCAAATAACGATACCGCCAATGCACCATCAGCGGTATCAGTTAAAACTGAGGGCAAGCTGCCAACTAGCCTTCGATCAATTCTTTCTCGATTGATTGAACGCTTTCAGCTATATCACCAGCTTCGAGAAGCAGGAGTGCTTCATTGACCGAATCGAGACCTTCATCAGCTTTCTTGCTGTGAGTCGCATACGACGGCTGAAGAGCCAACTGTTGAAAAGCATGACCGACTTCTTCGGCGGAAGCGGCGATGAAGCTTTCAACCCGACCACGTTGAGTTTTAATGATCTCGGCAATGTCAACGGCAACGTTGTTTTTTACAACTTCCTTAACCGCATCACTGGGCGTTTTACCGGCGATGATTTGATCAAAAAGCTTCTTCATCTTAACCGCTGCGCTACCACCGAGTCTGCGCGAGATCTCGTCGGACGAAACACGTTTCAAAAGCGCTTTGCGAAATGCTGGAGCTTCAGGTTGTCCTCCCAGTTCTTCGCCAGTAATGGTGACATGCTTCTTCAATTCATCACGCGTGAGCGACTTGAATTTCGGAGAAAGTTTGTCGACCAACTCTTCCGTGCGACGGTTCCAATTAGCTTCTGCACGGAGCATGCGATTAACCGTTTCTCTGGAAAGATCAACCTTCACATTACGCGCGATATCTCTTACTTCGCCGATACTGCAAAGCGCAGTGACTAATTGCTTTTGACGAGCGATAATAAAAGAGGATGGGTCCTTCAGGAATTGATGGATTTCACTGTCATCTGGTGTTCTATTTCCAGCTTTATCAGAAACGCATTCACGCTGACAAATACCAGATATGGTGGCAACCGCATCGAAATCCGAAGCCCGTTCTGTCTGAATGCGAACTGCTTCATTATCACCGAATCGTCCTTCGGAATTGAGCCAGGTGCCAGCCTTTACATGTGATACCACTTCAGCGGAAGCAGTGCCGTTCAGTGCCACGACAAGAGTTCCCGACGACAATGCCGGCGTGCCGACAAGCGCCTTTGACAGTTCAACATAACCCTCTTCGTCCAGGGCGCGCACATCAATATGCCAGTTGTTGACGACAACATCATTGGCACCAATGGCCGAAACCACAGAGTCGATAGAGCTAAGAGCACTATCCGGATCAATCACCAGATCAAGTTCCGGGTCAGCATTCATGATCACTTCTTCGACGGCGATGCGTGCCAATTCGTCTGATAGTTTAGAGCCGCTTTCGCTGGCCCTTGCCTGAGCTAGTCTTACTATCTCGGGGCTAAATTCAACTCGATTACTCATGACTCTCACCTTTTCTTACGCCGGTGGGCTTTCCCGTTCTGTACATAAATGACTACGGCTCTCAGCGGAAAATTAGTGCGGAGAAATTGTTAAACAAGATTTTTCCCGAATGGATCTAAACACCTCGGCATCCACGCAGAGGAAATCCTCTAATTCATTCCAGGTGAGGAACGGTCTGGCCCTCAGGAAACGGGCGCAGGAGTCTTCCGACAGCCCCAATTGACGTAACTGTTGAGATTCAGCGGTATTCAAATTTAGGCGCTCGCCAGCCTTATCAACAGCTTTCAGCACGGCACCATTGTTTATAAGCTTCTCTAATTCCTTCTTATCGATCAGCTTCTTTTCAAGCAAGTCATTAATACTGGAGAACGGCCGCAATTCGACTAGCTTTTTCGCCACATCTTTATCGCAACCGAGAATGTCGACCAGGTCGCGGCGCGTGGCGCCATTCAAATCTACAGGAACAAAAGCGGCAACGGCGCCGCGTTCGGCGATTTCATTGAGTTTGCTGGCTTGCAGAACACGGCGATCGACCAATTCGGACATGCTGTAATACTGACGTCCGACGATTAAGCGATCGACTTCTCCTTCGGTTAAACCAAGCTGGTGATTGAGTTCGCGCCTGGAAGCGGAGTTGACGTTTATGTCAGTTTGCCACGAAATCGCCACACCAGGCATGTCGTTGCGAATCATGTCGCGAATCATGTCCAGCCCCTTATCGAGGAGCACCTGACAGCGAGCAATTTTACGCGCTTGGGTCTCCCCTTTGATATCGAGGACATCGCAGCATTCTCGCATGGTCATCTCGACGCCGACTTTCGACTGCGGCGTTAAGCCCATACCGAACATGCAATCAACCACAATCAGTGGCTCTTGTTGAAATCCCTTCTCACCGAGCATTTTCGATAAACGGTCGCGAAGCTGGTTCAACTGACCGACCTGCTCGCCTGAGAGCGCCTGATTTTCTGGCGAGTATTTATTGTCATCGGCTACATTCGCGCGTGGATCGACTTGTTCCGGATCGAGATTGATATCCTGGAGCGTATCTTTCTCCCATTGCCACTCGTTTCTCACATAATCAACAACGGCGTTGTGAACCGATCGTTGGGCATATGCAGGCAACAAGACCTTGAAGCCATCTTCTTGACCTTGCTTCAATTGTTTCAACAGTGCTTGTTCCAGTTTCTGAGCCAGCTCAACTGAAAGAGAAACGGCTTGATGCTTTTGATCGTCGTTTGCTACACGGCGTTGAAACCAGAACCTGCGAAGGTTTTGATTGCTCTCCAGCATTTTAGCCAGCAGCGGTTGATAGTAGAAATCTCGAAGAATTGTGATGAAAGCATCGGTTTGCGAACCCAATGTATTCAATTTGGCATAGATGGCTTTGGCGCCGATGCTCTGGAACAACTCCAAAGGAGCAACAGCGCGGTTCTTACCTTCGGCTGAGGCCTCTAGATGCAACCTATCTAAAGCCGTCTGCCACTCAGGAGCAACAGCGAGAATCTCTTCAAGCTTGGGTTTCGTGGAAAGCACAAGTCCAATGCGCGCAACGCGGATACGAGAACGGCTACTTATAATATAGGATTTCGGCGCTATGAGCGACAATCGCGACAAGCTTAGTCACATCACTCAAAGTTTAAGCACTATTAAAGGAACGCGGAGGAAACGACTTATTCCGTTTCCAGACCAGGCAGTCCGGCTGGCGATGAGTAAATTTCATCGTTTGCTCTAAGCATTAGATGTCCGGCGCATGTCCAAACAGTCCACAAAAGCATAGCGAATGCAACCAGCATAAAAAGCATCCAGCTGCCTTTGAGGTCGGACCGATCTTTATTTATAAGTCGATCGAGGCGCCACATGGCGAAAATCGCAAGGGCCACCAGAACCCCTACCATTCCAGAACGAACAGACTCATTGCGAGCCTCGTCCACACGCCACTGCGAAGGCGCATCGGTGTATTTGCTGCGTCCCGGCAGATCACCGACATAATCGGTAGTCGCCATATGGTGGGTAAATGAATAAGGCAGGATGAAAGAGATAGGCAGCCAGAGGAACGAAAGAAGCAGGAAGATTTTTTTCCCGTTCTTTCTATCCTTTTTAGGTTTATTGACGATTTGTTCGCTCATCTAATGTGAATTTAGCAGAAATGTCAGCTTTTTATAGGGCCCAATTTTGGAGACATCAGCAGCTGCGATAACATGGTAGATGATCGATACCTTAAAAGGATTCCAAGTGCCCCCGAGCAGCAGTCATAAATTACGTCTCCCCCGCGACCCGGATATTTTCGGCGGCGCTCTTGCCCACATCGTATTGGCAAAGGGCGACAGGGACGAGGTTTTGGGACAGGCATGGATCGCCGCGCCCAACACATTGATCACATGCGGTCACGTGGTCGACCAATTTGTTCGCACGCCAGGCAGCTTGACAGTTAAATTTCCGGCCTCGGGCAATCGGTATGTAATAAGAGAGATTAAGCTCCATCCCAGTTTTCAAAGGCACGAAGGCGATTTGCTCAAATTCGACGTCGCTGCTCTCACGATTGATTTGATCGAACCAGAGTCCAGCGCGCGCTCCTTGCCGATTATGTACGAGAAGGAAATCGACCAGAACCAGACGCTATCGGCAATTCGGTATCCATCGCATCTGGGCGTTTATACGACATCTCTATCACCACTGGCTCAGATAGGCAGTTTTCTTGGTCCATTAAAACGAAACGATCGATTTCATTTGCTGCACGATCTGGCACTAGCACCCGGAGATTCCGGTACCGCATTGTTTGACGGCGAATCAGTCGTGGCGATTCACTGCGGAGATACAGCAACACTACCCGGTTTCAACATCGCCACGACGTCCATCCGAATGGCATTATCTGTCGATTCCCTCATGGCACTTGGAGTTTCCGAGTCGTCGAACAAGGAGGCACCCAGCTTGTTAAATCTAGTCCCGGGAATCATTGCGTTCTTGCTCTGCGGAATTATCACGATGGGCATTTTCGCCTATCAATACGAGGGCAAATGGGCGTTTTCGTCCGAACCAAACTTCATGCTTACCGTCAGTTTCGATAAACCACCGAAAGAATACAACTACGACGATCCGCTCAAGATCACCATCATTCCTAAGTCTCAATGCTTTATCTACGTCTATTATATTGACGACACTACGGCGCTCCAGGTATTTCCAGCCCCCCACCAGACGGCCATCACAGCCTCACGCGACGCGCATTCTAACGCGGTCATCGAAAGCGTCGGCAATCAGGCGCTGGTCGTAAACAACATTCCGGGGGGCGAATTTCATATCGTCGCCCTAAAATCGGACACCCCACCAGTAAAGAAAAACGAAGAAGGCGACGCCACGACCTACCAGCTGCCGATTTCAGCTAACACTTTGCTTGATAGAATAAATAGGATGGTTAAAGACAAACCTGGCGAAGTCTTGCATCAACAAATTACGGCACCTCAATCAGGGCCGCCCCCGAAGAGCTAAAAAATTTTTTTGCGTTTCCGCCTAAAAATTTTAGAGCGTCCGTAATCAGTTCATAGGGCGTGTTGTGCTTGAGAGTTTTTAAGTTAGAGAGGCGAGAATCATGAATACGAAGGGAGCTAACCTACTGCTATCAACAATGTTGGTTGCATCGTGCATAGCAGCTCCAGCATTCGCGGATGACACGGCTAAAGCGTTACCTGCAGGTGCACCAGATGCCTCGAAG
The DNA here is from genome assembly GCA_964600935.1 of uncultured Candidatus Obscuribacterales bacterium. Lineage (GTDB taxonomy): Bacteria > Cyanobacteriota > Vampirovibrionia > Obscuribacterales > Obscuribacteraceae > JADYXR01. The sequence continues at coordinate 9,369 of CAZRMH010000106.1, read as the reverse complement.
GAACCGGCTGCGCCGTCCAAGGATGATGTGAAAAACATCGGGATCAAGCGAGGGATCATCATTAAATCCTTGAGTCCAATCGGTAAGCCGGCAGATACCGGCAAAGCCACGACGGCCGAAAACAAAGGCAGTAAACCAGCCAATTTGAAACCGGTCAGCAACGTAGGCGGCAGTCATCTGTTCGGCAATGGAATGGTCCAATCGGTTTCAACGACTACGAAGACCGTCAACAAGGCAACTAAAATTCCTAATGCCACCAAAACAACTACGACAACGACTGTTAAAACGGCCGTGACTTCGACACCGGCGAAGTCAGTCGCCAGCATCAAATCGTCGAGCGCTCCGATTCAAACGAAAACTGTGACTAATTCGCAGCCGATCGCTAAGGTTCCGGCAAAGACAGCTGATAACGTGGCGGTAAAGCACACCACCAGTGGTACCAAGTCCGTATCCTCATCGGACGAGCAAATTGTCACTGCCTGGTTGAACAAAAAAGGCGACAAGCCGCATTTCAAAGACGGAGAGAAACTTCAAGTCAACGTTGCTGCTAACAAAGATTGCAATCTGATGATATTCAACTACGACGGAGAACAACTCACACAGCTCTATCCTAACCAGTTTCAGAGCAGTCCGTTCGTAAAGGCCGGACAGACTGTTGAAGTCGGCGGCGAGCAATGCAAGTTTGCGTTTACAGCAGCGAATCCTTCAAACAAAGCTTCCAACGAGAAGATCTTCGTCTATGCCTACCCGCTCGAGAGCGATTCCGCGCCAATCTCGATTGCAATGGCACCGGTTCCATCGAGCCCGTTCAGAGCGGCCGAGATGACACCAGAGAAATACAGAGAACTGGTTAACCGCTCTGAAGTATTTTTCTCCAGAAAAGTAAACGTTACCGCTCGGAAAACAAATGAACCTGAAGAAGTTCAGCTCGCCAGTTTCGAAAAGCATGCGGAACCAACCGCTGCTCCTAACAAGATTGAACTCCATCTAGTAATCGACCCTAACAAAAAATAGTTCGGTTAAAGAACGGGTCAAAATCAAGCCTTCTTAAACAACGCACCAAAAAAGTCAGACTCTCGAGTCTGACTTTTTTGCATGTTTGGGATTAGGGAGATCGAAACTCTTTTATCTCGAAACGAGCAATCATGAAACATTTCCAGCACGGCTGTCGGGCTCCCAGCAACGAAACGGGACCACGCCCGCTTCGCTGCTGTAGCCACGTCATCTTTTGCAACGCTCAAAGCAGAATTATCTCTGCCTTTTTCTTTTCGTCACTCATCATCTGTCTCTCTCTCTCAGTACTTACTTCTAGTACCGCTGGGAGAAGACGTGCAAAAAAGACTGAGGCTTTAGCATATTTCTATCCTAACAACGGCGACTGCGAAATATCCGCAGTCTAGGACAAGGTTTGAATCAGGCAACAATAATTTTTGGTCGACGTTCAGGATCCGGTTCCTGCTCTCGCAAAATCTCTCGAGTCACCGGTGCGGTCTCACCATCACCCAGAAAAATGTATTTAAAAACGTACAGCAACGGATTACCTTCAGTCCAACCTAGATAGGCACGTGGAATCGATTCAGTAGTGTCACGCAGATGAAGAAGTAGCGCAGCAATAGCGTTCGGAATGGCGGGACTCTGAGCTCTCAAAACCCTGGCACCATCAATCTCGTGCCCCGTCACTATCAAACAATCGTCATCGAACTCCGAAGGATCCACAACTTCCACTTCAAGAAAGATAAACCTTACTTCTTCCTCAGTGAGCATGTGAACCTTACGAGTCTCAGCCTCTTTCTCCGCATAGCTAGTGCCTTCAGGGCGGTGCGCGAGAATACAGATTTGACTTCGAGGAGAGCCATCACGTCGTGTTGAGACAATCGTTTCTGCAACTTCATCCAATTGGACTTTTGAAATTCGCAACTCCACCGATCGAAACGCTCGAGAGAGCAGCGACGTCAAAAGAATGGCAGCGATGAAGAACGAGGCAATATGCAAACCTTCCGGTCGCTCGATCATGTTGGCAATCGATGTATAAACGAACATCAGAAAAATCGAAATAAACAGAATTCGCTTCCCAACACCCTCTTTCCAGACAGCCAGAACAACTGCTAAGGCAGCCGAGGTAAAGAGCACAAGAACGCCAGTCGCGTAAGCACCAGCTTGAGCGTCAACATTGGCTTTGAACAAAACAGTGACGACAAAGGTGATGACGGCGACAATACAAACCAGCGGTCTCTGCGCTTTAGCCCACTCAGGAGCCATACCGTAACGAGGAAGGTATCGAGGTACCAGATTGAGAATTCCTGCCATCGCAGAGGCACCGGCAAACCACAAAATCGAAATCGTGCTGATATCATATACGGTGCCAACCGCCGAGCCCAGCAGTTTGTGAGCCAGATAAGCGAGTGCTCGTCCATTTGCTTGCCCACCTGATTTAAACTCCGCTTCCGGAATCAACAAAGTTGTCAAAACACTGCTGAGCATCAGCAGAACCGCCATAATGATAGCGGCAACCAAAAGAAGTTTTTGGGTATTCTTGATCCGTTCTTGCGGAGTTTTGGGATCATCTGATGGTGAGCCCTTTACCAGAGGCATGACGGCAACACCGGTTTCAAAACCAGACATTCCTAACGCCAGTTTTGGAAACAGAAGCAATGATAAACCGACCATTGACGGAACCGACTTATATGTTGTGAACAGTTTGCTATACCAATCGGCGAACAACTCAGGATGCGCAGATAGTTCCATCATTGCTCTTACGATCACGACTAAGTTGCAGCTCAAGTAAACGGCGACAATCAAAATCGACAACCCGATCGCTTCTCTAAACCCTCGAAGGAAAAGAGCTCCCAATACTGACAGCAACAACAGAGTGATAGCGATGCTGTCGTGAAGATAGGAAGAGAACAACGGATTTTCGATCAGGTGTGCAGTGGCATCAGCTGCAGATAACGTAATCGTTATAATGAAATCTGTCGCAGCGAAACCAAGCAATATCAGAACCAGCGTTTTGCCCTGCCAACCGGGCAATAGGTGTTCCAGCATGGCAATGCTACCTTGTCCATGCGAACTCTCTTTGGCCACACGAAAATACAGCGGCACCAACCCGAAGAGCGTAATAATCACGACAATCAACGTCGCAACTGGAGAAAGAATTCCGGCGGCAAGAAACGCGATGCCCGGCTGATAACCCAGAGTCGAGAAGTAATCGACACCGGTCAAACACATCACCTTCCACCAGGATGACTGCGTCTCCATCGTAGATTTAGAGTTCTTGCGAGCCCCTTCGAAAAACCAGCGCTTGAATTTATTTGGCAGAGTTTATACGTCCAGCGTTGAGTAAGTAACACAATTCTTATTCCCTGAACTTTTAAACCTTCAGCTGACATTGCCTTTACCGGCTGGTAGATAAAAAACAGCAGGGTCAAATCACGTCCTTACAAAATCTTGATACCTCAAGGGTGCATCTTGACGGTTCGATGACGACATTCGAGCTTAAATCGAGGTGTTGGAGTAAAGACAATGAACGACCTAATTGCAATCAGCTTATTTATAGTCTTAATCGGCTCAGCATTCCTTTTGACGAATCTGTGCGAGCGACTATCTTCGCCGTGATCAAGGAGGCGAAACTTTCATGACTGTAATTACCATAGCAGCGGCTCTTGTATCGATTTTTCTGATGGGCTATCTGGTCGTTGCACTATTAAAACCGGAGCTGTTCTCATGATTGACGCTGGCATATTTCAGCTGGCTCTTTATCTCGTCCTATTGATTGGTTTTTCAATACCACTCGGAAATTATATGGCAGAGGTTTTCCTCGATAAAAAAACATGGCTGTCACCATTATTGATACCAGTAGAAAAAATAATCTACAAACTCGCTCAAACTGATCCACGGGTGGAGATGAACTGGAAACAATATACGATAGCGATGCTGTCCTTCAACATCGTGGGTTTGATTGTGGTCTACGCGATCCAACGCGCTCAAAGTTTGCTACCGCTCAACCCACAAAACATAGCGGCTCCGTCAGCGGATAGCGCCTTCAATACGGCCGTCAGCTTCGTCAGCAACACAAACTGGCAGTCCTATTCAGGAGAAGTGACGCTCTCATATTTTACTCAAATGATCGCACTTACGGTTCAAAACTTTGTCTCTGCCGCTTGCGGAATCGCAGTGCTCGTCGCTCTGATTAGAGGTTTGAGCAGACAAGAAACAAATCAGATTGGCAACTTTTGGACAGACTTGGTAAAGAGCACCCTGTACGTTTTACTCCCGCTCTCCGTAGTGGTTAGTATCGTACTTGTCTCCGAAGGGGTCGTTCAAACTTTCAATCCCTTCGCGGTTTATACAAACTACCAAAAATCCTCGATGTCACCCATTCTGCCATCCATCGCCAAAGATAATGATCGGACCAACACAGTAACGAATGCCAGCGCAGACAATACACCAGAATTAATTGCCCTTGGTCCGGCCGCATCACAAATAGCCATCAAACAACTGGGCACCAATGGCGGTGGCTTTTTCAATGTGAATTCCAGTCACCCGCTGGAGAATTCGACGGCTCTCACCAACCTGGTTGAATGCCTATCTATTCTAATTATTTCAGTGGCTCTCTGTCATACGTTCGGAAAAATGGTAGGTGACAAACGGCAAGGCTGGGCGCTCTTGACCGCGATGATGATAATCTTTGTCACCAGTTTAGGGATTTGCTACGCATCTGAATCATGGATTAATCCGGACGTTGTCAAAATGGGAGTTGACGTCTCTCCGGATATGACGCAACCAGGCGGCAATATGGAGGGCAAAGAATTGCGATTCGGCATCGCCAATTCCGCCCTCTGGGCAACAGCGACCACGGCCGCTTCAAACGGTTCGGTTAACTCAATGCATGATTCGTTCAATCCAATTGGCGGGCTTATCCCTATGTTGCTAATGCAACTTGGAGAAGTTATCTTCGGCGGCGTCGGTTCAGGACTTTATGGAATGCTCGTCTTCGCCATCATAACGGTATTTATAGCAGGCCTCATGGTAGGACGAACGCCGGAATATCTGGGCAAAAAAATCGAAGCCTGTGAGATTAAAATGTCGTCGCTGGTGATTCTTTTTCCGCCGGCTGTCGTACTAATCGGCACAGCCATCGCCGTCTCCATAGATGCTGGTCGAAGTGGTGTGCTCAATCCCGGTCCACATGGCTTTAGCGAAATACTCTATGCCTTCTCTTCGGCAGGCAATAACAACGGGAGCGCTTTTGCCGGTCTCAGCGCGAATACGCCGTTCTACAACTACGCTCTCGGATGCGCAATGTTTATCGCCAGATACTGGCTCGCTATACCTGTCCTGGCACTGGCTGGTTCACTTGCTAAAAAGAAGAAATCTTCAGAGAGTCTCGGCACCATGCCAACCCACAATGGTCTTTTTATCATCCTGCTGATTGGAGTTGTACTCATTTTTGGAGCGCTTACATTCGTCCCGGCTCTCGGACTTGGTCCGATAGTCGAGCAACTAAACATGGCTTACGGTTCTGACGGAGTATCAACAAAATGAGCACGAAGGCACGCCCGCTATTCGATCCGCCCATAGTTAAACAAGCCATTGTCGACTCTTTGACAAAACTGGACCCACGCGTTCAGGTGCGCAATCCCGTCATGTTCGTTGTCGAACTGGGCAGCGTTTTTACCGGCGTACTCTTTCTGCTCAGCCTGACTGGACGAAGCGATGCGCCGCCGATGTTCATCTTGTCCATTTCAATCTGGTTGTGGTTCACAGTTCTATTTGCAAATTTTTCCGAAGCAATGGCCGAAGGGAGAGGTAAAGCACAAGCCCAATCATTGAGACAGGCTCGACAAGAAGTATCCTCAAAAAAACTGAGTGAAGCGAGGTACGGAGCAAAATTCGAACTCACTCCAGGAAATAATCTAAAGAAGGGTGATATCGTCCTGGTTGAAGCAGGAGATATCGTGCCTTGCGATGGAGAGGTAATCGAAGGTGTGGCCTCTGTTGACGAGAGCGCTATTACGGGAGAGAGCGCGCCGGTAATTCGAGAAAGTGGCGGCGATCGAAACGCCGTCACTGGAGGCACTAAGGTGCTCTCCGATTGGCTAGTGGTTCGCATCTCCGCGAATCCTGGAGAGACGTTTCTAGATCGAATGATCGCCATGGTTGAAGGTGCTAAACGTCAAAAAACTCCTAACGAAATTGCCTTGAACATTCTGCTAGCGGCCCTGACGATTGTGTTTCTCCTCGTCACTGTCACGCTCTTTCCTTATTCGGCTTACAGTGTGTCTATCGCAGAACAGGGTCAAGTAATCAGTCTTACGGTTCTAATCGCCTTACTGGTCTGCCTGATTCCAACTACTATCGGCGGATTGCTTTCGGCTATCGGAATTGCCGGGATGGATCGATTGATCAAAACAAATGTTATCGCAATGTCGGGTCGTGCCGTCGAAGCTGCTGGAGACGTTGATGTACTGCTGCTGGACAAAACCGGAACCATCACGCTAGGCAATCGACAAGCAACGGAATTTGTCCCCGCCGCCGGTATCACAGAACGCGAACTGGCGGATGCAGCACAATTATCATCACTGGCAGATGAGACACCGGAGGGAAGAAGCATCGTAGTTTTGGCCAAAGACAAGTTTCAAATGAGAGAACGAAACTTACTATCGCTAAATGCCACTTTCGTTCCATTCACAGCACAAACTCGCATGAGCGGAATCGATTTCAACGGTAAAGAAATTCGCAAAGGCGCCTGCGAAGCGATTGAATCCTATGTCGAGCAAAGCGGATCGAAACTACCATCTGGTGTCCGCTCGGCAGTTGAAGAAATCGCCCGTAACGGCGCGACTCCACTGGTAGTGGCAGAAGGGTCGAAAGTGCTTGGAGTCATCAAGTTAAAGGATATAGTCAAAGGCGGTATTAAAGAGCGCTTTGCAGAACTTCGAGCCATGGGTATCAAGACCATCATGATCACAGGCGATAACCCATTGACCGCCGCAGCAATTGCCGCAGAAGCCGGAGTAGATGATTTCCTCGCCCAAGCCACTCCGGAGGACAAATTGAGGTTAATCCGCGACGCACAATCGAGCGGTAGTTTAGTCGCGATGACCGGAGACGGTACGAATGACGCGCCCGCTCTAGCCCAAGCGGATGTAGCAGTAGCGATGAATACCGGCACGCAAGCCGCTAAAGAAGCGGGAAATATGGTGGACCTCGATTCCAATCCAACCAAACTAATTGAAATTGTCGAAATCGGAAAACAGCTGCTGATGACTCGTGGGGCCCTCACCACATTTAGTATCGCAAACGATGTAGCGAAATACTTCGCCATCATACCTGCAGCATTCGCGACGACTTATCCAGTACTCAATAGGTTGAACGTGATGCAGCTGGCTAGCCCGGAGAGCGCAATTCTTTCAGCCGTCATCTTCAACGCCATCATCATCCTCCTGCTTCTGCCGCTGGCTCTGAGGGGAGTGAGCTATCGCCCAGTCGGAGCAGCAATTCTCCTCCGGAATAATCTTCTGATTTATGGACTTGGCGGTCTAATCGCACCATTCATCGGTATTAAACTTATAGACATCGTGCTCGTCCAGTTGCATCTCGTTTGATCCAAACAGTTTCTAAAAGTACAGACAAAGTTTCAAAAAAATCATAGAGAGTCCAATTCAATGCTCGACATATTTAAGCAATCAATGATTATCTACCTCCTTCTGACACTTCTGACAGGCGTTGCTTATCCGCTGGCAGTTACGGCAATCGCGCAAATCGCATTCCCAGCGAAAGCAAACGGCAGTTTGCTAACCGATAAAGCGACCGGCAAAACGATTGGTTCCGAATTACTTGGACAAGAATTTAGCGAACCAAAATATTTCTGGGGCAGGTTATCCGCGACTACACCTGCCTACAACGCAGCGGCGTCGTCAGGCTCCAACCTCGGTCCTACCAATCCAACACTGATTAAAAACGCACAAACAAGAGTCGACGAATTGAAAAAATTCGCCTCAGTAGGTGAAACGATTCCAGTTGATCTGGTGACAAGCTCGGCAAGTGGACTTGATCCGAACATCAGCATCAGATCAGCGCGTTACCAGGTGAAACGGGTGGCTGAGGCGCGCGGAATGGAAAAATCACAGCTGCTTAATCTGGTAAACAAAAACATTGAAAACAAACAATTTGGTTGTCTGGGTGAAGCTCGCATAAACGTTTTAAAGCTAAACATTGCATTGGATGAAATGGAGCATCAGTTATCAGGCACCATGCTCGGTTCACAATGAATACTCACGACATACGCCGAAATCCAGATTCGTTTTTAGCCCTCCTTAAAGAAGAGCAAACCCAGAACACCCCAGGGCGGTTGAAAATATTCTTCGGCTACGCTCCAGGCGTCGGCAAAACTTACGCTATGCTTGAATACGCACAAAAGTTGAAGTCGGAAAACGTGGACGTAGTCGCGGGAATTGTCGAAACTCACGGCAGAAACGCGACCCAAGCACTACTGGATCTTCACGAACAAATTCCAACCAAGACTCTCACATACAAAGGCAACAACCTCAGAGAATTTGATCTTGATGCGGCTATAGCCCGGAAGCCGCAAGTCATACTAGTTGACGAAGCCGCTCATACTAACGCACCGGGTTCGCGCCACCAAAAGCGATGGCAAGACATTCAAGAGCTTCTGGCAAACGGGATCGATGTTTTCACCACACTCAATACTCAGCATGTCGAGACGTTAAACGATCGCGTGGCGCAAATCACCAGGGTTGAGGTTCGCGAGCGAGTGCCCGACTCCTTTGTCGAAGGAGCTTTCGAAATCGAATTAGTCGATTTACCGGTCGATGAACTCTTGCAGCGACTTAGAGACGGCAAAGTTTATATCACTTCGCAAGCAGCGACAGCTCTGGAACATTTTTTTCGAAAAGGAAATTTGATTGCATTACGCGAAATTGCTCTACTCTTCGTCGCTCAACGAGTAGACGATCAAATGGCGCGCTACCGCGAACTTCATCAAATCGGCTCAGTCTGGCCAACTACCGAGCGAATACTGGTATGCATCAGTCCAAGCCCACTTTCTATCAAGCTCATTCGCGGAGCGAAGAGAATGGCTTCCAGTTTGCGCGCAAATTGGCTGGTGGCATACGTAGAAAACCCGGCTCGACCGCCTTTGCCGGATACCGATAAATCTCGAGTAATTCAAACTCTAAAATTGGCGGAACAGTTGGGCGCGCAGATTATAGAGCTGTCCGGAGAGAGTGTCGCGGAAGAAATTGTCAAATGCGCATTGCAGTTTAATGCCACCAAAATTGTAATCGGAAAACCAGCACTACCACGATGGAAAGAGATATTGCGCGGCTCAATCGTCGACGACGTGATTCG
>CAZRMH010000105.1:0-21110 GCA_964600935.1 uncultured Candidatus Obscuribacterales bacterium | reverse complement strand
CCCTTCTTTCTAGTAGAGAAAGATTAACCAATTACTATTAACGCACATCGGCGATACAAGGACAACTAAGGTGCCCCGCCCGCTCCCAAGATCTTTTACCCTGGGACGCAGGTTCCAACACGTACGGATTCTACAGGGTATTGCAGTTGGTGACACACGATAAGGCTCGCTTGATATCTAGGTTTTACGAAACTATGCAAAAAGAGGTACGTCGAAAAAGCTAACTATTACCGGACGCCGGGTCGAAATTTTGAGACGTCAAGCAACGAAGTAGCTGATAAATCGGGTTCTCAACAGGATATTGCCGCACTAATCAAGACCTTGCAACTGCATACCGAGCAGACCTCAAGCCGCTCTCCAAGAGGATCTCCGCTATATCAAAAGTCGCACAAAAATGAACTGTTTGGACGACACGCATTTTGAGCCGCAAGAATTAACTTCCAGAGTAAAAACTTTTGGCGGTCAATGTTTCCAATACGTAATAATTCGCTGCCTCACTGGGCATTCACGTGATTTGGCGATTCAAAAGTTGAAAGAAAAACCGTTTCGATTTCTATAAAACACTTGAAGACTCGCAGTCAAGAATTGGATTCATTGGTTTAGTTCTTCGCATCGCTTACAAAAACGCGGATCCGGATTCTGAATTCCTCTTCCAGACTCGTTCTCGATAAAATGTTCGATCAAAAAACTCAAGACTTTCCATATCTCACGGTCTTGCAAGGAGAGACTGAAGCCGAACGAACTGGAGATCAGAGAAGAACACGGCGCTTATAACTAGACCTCGAGAATTCAACGGGGGACGTGATTTCGAAACGAGGATGTCAACACGTTCTCGACAACTAAGCCCCGGAACTTTTCGAATCGATGGAAGTCAGAAGTATTTCCCCCAACGTGTACGCTGAAAAATTTTTCGCGAGATAGGAAGTTTCTCCGCCACTCCACAAAATTATCTGACGACTGACATCACGACAAACGCATAGCAAAAGGGGAGACCTTGCGGTCTCCCCTTCTTAACTGTGAACTCAGATGGACTAGGACGATGAAGCCGCAGCCGTCGAAAGCTGGTTGAGCTTTGTGATAACGGACGAAAATGCAGCCGAAATTGCACCGGCCAATGCGCCTTGTGTAATTGCGAATACAAGTGCGACCAGGATGGCTACGAACGCCAAGATAGCGCCGTATTCTGTAATACCTTGTCCAGATTCGTCCTTAATGAAACGATCGATCATATGAAAAACCTCCTTCAATGCTGCCCGATATCATAACGCCGATCTCAACGAGTCGACCATAGACAGCAAATCAATTTGTAAATTTATTAGTAACAATACCACTGTACAAAACCGAAGTTAAAAACCAATTGTTTGGCTATCACCTCCCGCCTGTCTACTTATGTATGCCCTTGCAAACGAAAACCGAACACTTGCAAACGCATTCACTCGTTAAATCCATCTTATCGCGAGACCCCAAAGTCGCCTAGTAGCGAAATAGATATTTGTTGACAAGCTGGCAAATAAATCTACAATTCTAAGTTAGCAGTCTCAAGTAATCGATATCTCTGGGCGATCTAGTTCGTTCGGCGCATGTTACATGTCGATACAATTGCTTGTACGCAAATTTTGAGACGCCCGATACTACAATCGTTAAAAACTCTTGGCAATGGCTCTGCGTGACCTTTTCCGGGTTTTTCTGACGTAAAATTTCCTCAGTTGGCTAATCGCGTTCGTAATCAGTTCGCAACGAAACGAAATGCCTGCTTCCAGTTTGTAGTTAGATAGATCTACTGGCAGCATTTTCTTGAGTCTCAGCGGAGTTCCATGGCAGCGGAAGGCATAAAAACCGATCAGATCGACGCCGCGCTAAAAAGAGGCCGAGAGTATTTACGCACTAAACAACTTAAGGATGGTTCCTGGCCGTATAAAGACGGTCAACACGACCCATCGCTGGAAGCGACAGCCTGGGCAGTGGTGGCGCTCTCCGATTGCAGCGCTCCGCAAGCACTGGAGAAAACGGCTCAGTTTTTGGTTACCGCCCAGAACGCCGATGGCGGATATTCGACCGAACCTGGAGCCGGCAAATCCAGCTGGGTGACTGGACCGGCAGTGCTGGCCATGAGAAAACTCGAGGCCGAGATCGGACACAACAGCCTGTCTTCCGAAATTTCAAAATCCATAAGCAAAGCGCTTACCTATATGTGCGACAGCCGCGCTGAATTTTACCCAGCCGTCGGCAGATTATTGATCTTCATGGTCGAAGGAGTCGAAGGCGTCCGCTACGCTCGTGGCTGGCCCTGGGACAAACAATGTTTTCACTGGGTGGAACCAACCAGCTACAACTTGATGGCACTAAAGACTCTGGGCGTTCCAGCCACCCACAAAGGTTACTTCGACGAGATTATCGAGATAGCAGAAAAATTTATTCTGGAACACGGCTGCAAGGGCGGCGGCTGGAATCACGGCAACAACAAAACCCTGGGAGCCTACCTGCCACCATATCGAGTTACTACCGCAGAGGCACTACTCGCGGTGCAGGGCAATCGAGATAATCAAACTGTCAAAGATGCGTTGAAATATCTCACCTCCTTGAGCGGCCAGAACAATTCTTCGATGTCGCTGGCCTGGTCCATCCTCGCCCTCAACGCCTATGGGCGTAGTCATAAACAAGAAACCGCGTTTCTTCTTGGCAGACAGCGCGCCGACGGCAGTTTCGGCGACAATCTCATGGTAGACGCGCTCTCCTGCCTGGCTCTGCAGGCGGATAGTAAGAATCAGCTGAAGAGCGAAACGACGGAAATCAAAAAAACATGAAACGCCGAGACTTCATAAAAGGATCGATTGCAGCAGCCACGACAGCGGCGCTGGGAGGCTGCGATAAAGCCCCCGAAGCAGTCAGCAAGGCGATCGTCGCAACCGACGCGCAGAAGGCTCTGCGACGTTCCGGTCGCTCAACCGTCGCCATCGTTCCATGCGAAAGCTATGCCGAGAACATTTTTGAACTGCTCAAGAGTTTTGAAAATAAACTCAAATTCCCTGATGTGAAGGGCAAATCAGTTGTTTTAAAACCAAACATGGTCGAAGTTCGTGAACCCGAAGGCCCGATTACGACCAATCCCGCCATGCTACGCGCGGCTATTCAATTATTTGCCTATCTCGGCGCCAAAGAAATTATCGTCGCCGAAGGACCTGGCCACATGCGGGATACCGAATACTTACTTGATCAATCCGGTCTCGGAAAAGTGATTGAAGAAATGAAAGTTCCCTTTATCGATTTAAATCTGGACGATATCGTCCCAGTGAAAAATCTGACTGCGTTCAACAAACTGCCTGAGTTTTTCCTACCTAAAACAATTGTCGAAGCTGACACCATCATCTCACTACCAAAGCTTAAAACCCATCACTGGGTGGGCGTGACTTGCTCAATGAAGAATTTCTTCGGCGTGGTGCCAGGTCGCAAGTATGGGTGGCCGAAGAATATTCTCCACAAAAACGGCATCGATAAATCAATCATCGACCTTCAGCATATGGTAAAGCCGGCATTTGCAATCGTTGATGCCGTGATCGCAATGGAAGGCGACGGACCTATTAATGGAACGCCGATTAACACCAAGTTTATTCTCATGGGTGACGATCTTGCTGCAATCGATGCAACGGCTACTCGCATTATGTCGATCGATCCAAATGAGCTTCCTTATATAGTGCTCGCTGGTCAAGTCGTTGGAAATATTGAACCGAGTCAAATCGACATCATAGGATCATCCATAGACGCGCAGAAGAAGCCGTTTAAGCAGCCCATTACGTTAAGCAATAAAGCGTTGCTGTCGCAAGCAGCGGATGCGGGAAGCTAATAATCAGATCGTTTTCGTCAGATCATCAGCTTTATCGCGCAGACAAACGAATGCAAACAATAAATTGGCGAGCAGATACAAAACAGCGACCAGCACAAGCGTAGCGCTGATGCCGATTTGAAGACTGATCAGCGGAAAGCATGCCGCGCCCACGGCATTGAATGCGCAATTAACGCCCCAGAACCAGGAAATCTCCGAGTCGAAAACTTTCTTCGCTGATTCCATTGCTAAAGGCACGGGCAAACCAGCAAGACAGGAAATCAATAAAGTGAAAGCGGCACAGACAGCCACTCGCGCAGGAAAGCTCAGAACGAGCAACGCGCTAATCGCAGTTGGTAAAAACAGGTAAGCGCAGAGATTGACGATAAACAGGGCCGAGCCAATGGCTAAAAATGTCGACGGTCGAATCGCCAATTTGCTTACGATAAAACAACCAATCGAATAACCGGCGAGAACGGAAACCAGGACGACCGCCAGCGAGTAGGTTGGCCCGCCCACGAAGACAGTGAATAGCTGCACGATGGAAACTTCGAAAAACAAAAATGCAAATCCACACAACGCAAAGAAACTGGCATAAGACAGCGCTTTCAAAGACAGATCTCTGGCACGCATCTTTCTCATGGGAATGAAAATTAGTCCCAGTGAAAAAGTGCACATAAGAATGATTGCTAAAACCGGCGTGTAAGAGTGGTTTCGTGAGAACAACCAGTCATCGCTTTTGTCGATTTGATAGTAATAAGGTTTGTCATCCGTTACCGGGAAAATATTTATCGGCGCAGCATCAATCAATCGCTGCCGTTCGACTTTATCGGCGAAAGCTAGTTTGGCAAACATTTGTTCGCCCTCACGAACACCTTTCGCGTTCAACTCTTTGCGCTCTGGATCGAATATCAAGGTATATCCGGTGCGGTCGCACCATTGACGAATATTGCTGAGTTCAGTTGCAGTAAACGGCGTCGCTTTTACCATCAGCTCGGCATCGACATCACCGCCGACTACGACCAGGTGACTACCGGGGTTTTGATTGCCGAGTTCGTCGAGACAGGCGAGATAAGTAACAAACAACCTGGTGGCAAACCCGCCACCACGACAATAGGCCAGCGACAGCACACCGTCTGGTTTCAACAGACGAAAATAGCTTCGAATCGCATCGAGCGTGTACAGATAGTTGTCGGAATAAGCCAAGGCTCCGGACGCGACCGCGGTGAATGTATCAACGCCTGTTGCCTGGATTACGTCAAATGACCCCGGTTGGCAAGTCGAACAAAAGTGGCGAGCTTCCTGATTTAAAATCGAAACCTGAGATTTATCGTCGCTTGCTATCCACGGTTGGAACTTATCTTTGTCCGGATCGCCCTCGCCAAGCAGAATATGCCTGTAAGTCATCGGATTCATTTCAAGAACTTTGATGCGTGGCACGTTGAAATATTTCGCCATCGAAATATCGATGCCGCCACCACCTCCGATGACAAGCACGTCTTGAGCATCAGACCGCGCGATATACGGGAGACCCAACATACTTTCGCCGAAGAATTTTTGATCCTGAAGTTTGCCGTTATTTACGAACTGTCTCGTGTTGGCACCCTTATCGACAGTGATCATGCGGCCTTCAAGTTTCTCCTTGCTTTCACGAAAGTTGTAAAAGAAGGTCCAGTGATTCGACCAACCGACTTTGGAAACATCAATTCGTGCCAGTGGATTCCAGTAAGTCTGATTGATTCCATGAAAATCTTTCGCGATCAACTCTTCCAAGTTGAGTCCCTTCGCGGAGCGAATGTCCAAACCATAAGTCTTCATTGCCCAGCCGGGATAGACCAACAAACCGGCGGCCGTAAGTACGAAGAACCCAGACCAGGTAAGTGCAGACTTTGTGTTAAATGCGCCTGATGCGATTTGAAAAGCAAAAAATGCCACCATTCCCAGTGCCGCGGCAAAACCAATTGCACCGTAACCACCGAGTTGCTCTAAAAGCAAAGGGGCGGTAGACGCAGCAATCGCAGCAGCGACCAGGTCGAAAAGCAAAACGCGGCTTGGTCGAAGCTGGCTGTCGGCGAGCACTCGACTGATGCACAGTCCGCCGAAAAAGAACGGCACGAAGAAAAGCGCGAAATAAACCGGCAACGACGCCAGGCGCCAAACTGGCGACAGCGCAGGATTATATGGATCGATTGGCAGCCAACAAAATAAGAGGACAGAACAAATCAGCGTAATCGAATAGAGCGCGGCGTCTCGCGACGCTTCTCGCCAACTGGTTTCACTCGACTTTTGATTGCCACCACTTCTGGTGTATAAAAAAGTGCCGGCAGCGGCGAAACTTAGAACCACCGTACTGACAATCATATTGATAAAGTGATGGAAGACCTTGAAGGCGACGAACTTAACGATCACAATCTCAACAAACATAGTCGAAGCAGCGATAGCGCAAAGTGCAACCAGCAAGAATTGAGCTTGACGCGATTCCACTTTCAACTCTTGCATGCGTTCCCCTTAGTGACCTGGAATGGAATAAACGGACTAATCCTCAATCAAACTGCGTTTTGAAGTCGTCGTCTTGAACGGCTAAAAAGTCTGAGGCCGCAATATACCTCGTTTGCCCGGAAAGTCTCCGCCTCTACGAAGGTTTATTATCGAAACGCTTCACCTCGAGTTTTCATAAGTCTCCGCCGCTGCCACGTTATCAGGGAAACGCTTCACGCCAAGTTTTGATGTTGGCATGCTTGGTGCAGATGGCATCGAATTCAATGCCGTCGTTTTTCAGTTTGTCTCTATAAATCACTATGTCCTCAGGTCGCCCCTGCAATTCGGGTGAAACTAGGCAGAGCTTAAACCCACAGTTTTTCAAAAGCTTAAAGAGTTCGGTTGAAATCGGCAAATAAGTGAAACAGTCAACCCAAATCCATTCGACCAGACCCTCGAGTTTGATCACGGTATCGACCGATTCGTACTCTGAAAATCGCACAGCAGTGCGGATTTCACCGCGTTTAATCAACTGATAAATCATAGGGAATGACGAATCGAGAAAGAAGTAGTCCTCAATTCTGTACTTCTGCATGAGTTCTAAAACCCGAAACTCGATTCTTTCGCTCTTGATATTCAGAATTAAAGTGCCGTGTTCATACCTGGCAAAAAACGGCTCAGCATCCTCGCCGTCGACAAACGGATCGTGCTGCAATATCAGACGGTCCCCTCGATCTCTCAAGTCTAATTCGACGCCAAACTCCTTTGGAATCTCGGCGAGTGCATCGACCGTGTTTATTCTGTGCGCGATGTAGTGTGTCATCCTATCGTCCTTTCAATGCGCGTTTCAATTTAACGCTAAAGTCCAGAGTGCGTTTGATGAATTTCCATTTGGCACCAAGGCTGGTGTTCCAAGAAGACGTGCCGTGCAGTCGAGCAGTGAACTCAACGTCGAATCGATGAACCTTTAAACCCTGACGATGAGCCATATAGAGCGCGTAGAGGTCGAGTGAGAAGTCGTCTGGCGGATTCGTCCATGTTTCGAAAAACTCCCGGTGAAAGACATTGGGTTGAGCGTTAATGTCCCAGAGAGGTGCGCACATGTAGGCAGATTCAAACAGGCTCATGCCGCACGTAAAGACGTTGTCAGCGATTGGGCGACCGCGGCGTTGCCCTTTCACATACATATTTTTCGGATCGGAATTGAACTCGAGAATTTCAAGTGCCTTGATAATGTCGTGCGGATCGGTTTGCATGTCGGCGTGAGTCCAACCTATATAAGTAGATTGCAAACTCTTCAATCCTTGAACAATTCCATAGCCATAGCCTTTGTTGACCGGCACGCGAGCGGTGCGGGCGAATGGGTAGTGTGGCAGGTATTCTTGCAAAACTCGCGGAGAGTCATCGTTCGAGCCATTGTCGAGCATCAACAATTCCACATCAGGTCGACTGCAGACCGCCTGAAAGCGTTCCAAAATGAGTGGAATATTTTTCGCTTCGTTGTAACAAGGAATTACCACCGACAACTTGGTCACTGCAGTTAAGCCTCCCGACCGCCTTTTAACTCATCACTGGTTGTGGAAACATCAATCGCTTCCAAATTATTATTCGTCTTTTTAAAAACCCAAAACTTCTGACCGAGATAGTTGAGAACCGTACTGGTCCCCGTGGCACTGATGAAAGCAAACTGGGTCGCCACGGGCTCAATTGGCGGAACGACGGCCGCAGCATGATCTAACACCAAGCGGTTAACCAAGACATTAGCACCAAGAGTGGAGGCATAAAGGCAGATGAATTTTACGACCTCAGCGTGTGAACGCCTGGGCTTTTTAAACGTCCAGAATTTGTTGAGAAAGAAGGCCAGTATCGTACCTGAGATAAACGAGATTGCCTTGGCCACTGATGGATGTATAAAAGAAAACAAAAGGAAATAAACGAGAGTATCGCAAGCAACGGCAGAGCCACCCGATACGAGAAATCGTTTCATCTCGCCCGGATTAGTCTTTGACTGCTTATGCTTATCCACGAGAAACGACTCCTGCCCCGGCTTTTGCAGTGGGATCCAATTCCAATTTGTAGGGATGCCAGTGGCAGTCGTTGAAAAACTCTTGCCAGTACTCGAACACTTTCAGATCGTCCGGAGTGCCCCAGCAAACATAATAGTCGACTTCGAAAACACGGCAATCCATGCCCATCTCAGCCAACTCACCAATCAGAGAGTCGACATAAAACTCGCCATTGACGCGACGATTCTTTTCTTGCATTCTCTTTAGGCCGTCAATTAAAAACGTGGCTTTGCGGAAATAAAAACTGCCAACGATCGCGTGATCGTTCTCCGGAGTCTCAGAAATTGGGACTTTTACGGAAACGCCTTCAATCAGATCGCCACGGGTTTTCAACCAGCCGTACATCTTTGGATTGCGTTTGCTGGCTGGGTGATTGCGAAAAGTGAATGCGATTGCATCCACGCCATCGTCAACCAATTTCTGAAAAGCGCTCTGGTCGTAAAGCATGCCATTGTCACAAGCACCGATGATAAGCGGACATTCGAGGTCCACTGGCGGTACACTTTCAGTCAAACCAAACTGACATGTGCAGGCTTGCCCCTCAGTCACTTTGTCCAGCTCAACAATGTTGCAGTTGGAAAACGATGACTGCAGCACATCCCTGATGGCCGAGTTCTGCAAGTGAGTTTTTAGCGCGACAAACACATATCGATCGCCTTCAGGCAAACTATTAGTAGCCTGCACCACCATTGGTTTTCCGCTGACTGGTATCAAAGGCTTAGGAGTGTGATAACCGGCGGTTTGAAAACGAGAACCGTGACCTGCCATCGGGATCAGCACGGTGAGCTCGTTTGCAGGAGCCTCGAATTGCGCTTGGGCGCTATCATCCTTATCACCATAACTCCGGGAATTTAGTTCGCTCGACGCGTTCCAGTTGCGAGCAGCTTGCTCATTGATCGTATTCTGACTGCGGGCAATCTGTTCGTTCGCCAGATTTAGGCTGCGAGCGGCATCCTCACTGGCAGTATTTATGCTGCGGGCGATTTGTTCATTCTTACTGTTCAAACGCTGCGCCGTTTGCTCGTTTGAGCTGTTTAAAAACTTCCGCTTGTTTGCCGTTTGTCCGTGCCTAATCTTGAACGAGCTGCTCGCGTGAGCGGTACCACTAACTAGAGCTCGAAAGTAATCAGACCACTCTTGATACTCTTCGAGATCTTTTGGAGTGCCCCACTGAAGCATATGAGGAACTTCGTAAACCGAGACAGGAAGCCCATCAGCGACCAATAAGTTGTAAACCATACTGACGTAGAACTCGCCGTTTACTTGAATGTCTTTTGCTATAAGCTCACGAAAATATTTTTTGACATGACGACCGTGCCGAAAGTAATAGGTTCCATTAGAGGCATATTCAGCCATGCGATCGTTTGAAAACGGCTTCTTCTCCTGGATTGCTTGCAGCCAACGATCATTGTCTTTAATAAACGCATAATTATCGGTGCCCAGCATGTGAGGATGAAATCCCCGATAGGATGGAACACAACCCTCTGCCTTCCGGTCATGCGTGTCGCGTAAAAAATCCTGGTAATCCCAATCGGAATAGAAATCACAATAGTTGACGATAATTTCGTCATCGTCGTCGATTTCGTCAAAGCACTGGCTGACTGCAAAAACCGGGCCCATCTTATGAGGTGCAATCGGAATAATTCGACAATTCGGTACCAATTCTTTCAGCACCGCCCGCAGAGGCAAACTATCGAGATGGTTCTGGTTACAGATAAAGACGAAGTTAGCTTCTCCCGGAAACATGTCAACGACGTGGGCGATAATCGGTTTGCCATCGACTACGATTAACGGCTTGATATTTTCATAACCGGCATCAGCAAAGCGTTTTCCAACACCGGACATGGGTATGACGATCTGCAAATCGGTTTCTCCTACATGCGCTGACGCGCTTTCTCAGCTTCCCAATTGAGCAGATACTCCTGCTCGTCATTGCTCAAGAACTGGACATCATCCATGTCGGCGTTGCCCAACATCATCACGTGAGCTTTGAGAACTTCTTCTAAACGACGGCAGTTTTTAATAGTGTAATCGACCAGGAAAAGATGATCTTCGACCAGTACGACTTTTGGAAAGTGACCATACTTCGATCTAAAATCGGTGAGCGATCGTTTATCACCAAAGGATGAAAGCCGCACTCCAGCAGAGCCACAGTACACTAACTGATCGGGCCAACTCGGCCGCTCCAACAAAAGATCTTCACTCTTCTGCATCACATCCAGGAGGATCTTATCCTCGCAATAGTATGAACAAAGCGACTCTTCATTGACTGCTCTCAATAAATTGGAAAGTTTATTGGTCAGTTTATAACGAGCGAGATCTAAACCCAGATGAGTGGCAACCGCCAAAACAACACCGTCAGTCGCTTTGGCTACTTCCTCATCACTATCACCGGAGACAATCAATCCATGATTTTCGAGAAAAATTCTTTTGACACCATATGACGACGACGCCAGACTACCAGACTGCAGACGCTCTGCCAGAGCTAGAGCCAGGCGAACGCCAGGTGTTTCGTAACCGACGCAAATCGCATCAGGAAAGAGTTCGTTGACCACATCTCGCCAGTTCTTTCTGCACAGCAACGCGGTCACAGAGATCGGATGAGTATGTAAGGTGTAAGGTCCGAGCAGGCAGTGCATCAGCGTTTCAATACTGGGACGAATATCCGGAGTTTTCGCGCAGTGCTTGACGCTTGCACTTGCCAGGTGCTCGAGTTCAGCCTTGTCCAGCTTATCTCTCTTTTTCAAAAGATCTCGCATCGTCTCAACCAGGCCGGAATGGTCCAAACGGCACATTGCATTTTCGTTTTTCACATCGCTGAGCGGCCAACCCGATGCTGTGATCCACAAATCACCGTCACTGATAAACGAAGCATTGCCACCACCGGCCTGGCTCAAGTCAAATCGCTCACCGGCGAACGCACAAAGGCTTACAAGCTCGTTCACTTTGTCTTTGATCACCGGAAACTCCTTCTGGATTCTGCGTCAGCCCTTGTCAGGTCTGGTTATCAGCCCGGTCAGTTGTTCGAACGAGTCGAACGCCACCGCCAGTTCATGGTGCTTATCGGGTCCATTATACCCGTCCGCATTGAGCCAGAAGGACCGCATGCCAAGTCCTGTTCCCCCGAGAATATCCTTGTCCCAGTTGTCCCCGACGACACAGACCTGGTCCGCGGATAGACCGAGCTTTTGCAAAGCCAATTGGAATATGCGCGGGTCAGGCTTCTCAGCGCCCGATTCCTCACTAGTGACAACGGCTGAAATACGGTTGTCGAGATTGAGATGCATAAGTTTTCGAAACTGGATCTGGGCAGTGAGATCCGTAACAATCGCAACTGGAATAGCGCTGACTGCAGAGAGAAAAGCCTCAGCTCCGGGACGATAAGTCATTTTGTTCAGAAAAACTTCCCAGTAGATGCGCTCGGCTTTCAAAGCAGACCGGCACGGTTTGAACCCCAGGATTTCATTGATTCGCTGAAAGTAGAGAAGACGGCTGTGTGACGCCCCCTGCCCATGCAATTCCTTATTGATCTGCGCTCGCCCCTCCTTATAGGCACCGAGGACGGTATCAATAGGAAGGTTTAATTCGTATGAAATAAACTCGACACAAGCTCCTAGAGCTGGCTTATGACAGGTGTCGTAGTCGTACAACGTATTATCCAGATCGAGAAGTATGCCCTTAAACGACATTGAAATCCTCTCTTTCCTGCATCAATTCACTCAAGGCAATTAAAACTATCAACTGGACAAAACCGCGATACCCTTCACGCCAGGCTATTTCGCCGGCGATCAGTTCCCCGCGGTTAACAATTACTTCGTCAGCGAGACTGGTTAGAACCTCGGCGGAAACCGGTTTATTCAACGTAATCTCCTGTCTGGTCAGGTCTTCCGTATAATCCCAGGAAACCGCTACATCCAAGAGCCGCAGAGCATCGACTAATTCCTCCAACGACACGCTGGAAGACAAACTGATCTTCAATGACAAACCAGGTGCCACGCCTTCCTGTTCTTCGCTGGCAAAATAGCGCACCACCATGTCCGCGAAGCCTTTCTGCGGGGCGATAAACTTGTCCGAATCAGGGCGGCGACTCTCGATTTGCTTCATGATTTGCTCTTCGGTATATCCACGCTCGTGCTGATCGCGAATCAACTTCCACTTCGCGTTTAGAGCAAAGTCGGTGTCCATGAAGATCTTCAGGTCAATCAACTTGCGCATTTTCGGCAAGTAGAAAGTATGTAACCCCGACATAATTACAAATTCTTTGGGTTCAACTAGCTTCGGGTTGGTGAATTGACCGGTTGTATGGTCGTAATCGACGCGATGAGCCGAGCGTCCGCGCTTTAAACTCAGAATAGTTTCAGCTTGCCGATGGAGGAAATTGGCTTTGGGATCGAGATGCGTGAGATGCTGCCAGTGCTCGTCTCCGCGCTCCCATTTATGATCGGCATCACCTTCCAGTTCCACAACTTTCTCGCCAAGAATGTCCTTAATGTCGGCCAGCACTGTACTTTTTCCAGCACCACTATCGCCGCCGATTCCAATTACCACTGCGTGATCACGTTTATAAATCGAGTTGCTTCGCACTCCGGCTCGATAACAGAGGACAATGTTGCTGAGCAATCCGACTTCAAGCAACGTAAATACAAACCCGCGCATAGTATCAGACGCAATTTTCAGCTGCAGAGGATGGCTCAGAAAGCGGAGATCCACATATTCTGATTGATCGAAGAAAACGAAATAGACAATATAGAAAAAATTCTGCCAGAGAAATGGCGCCACGAGCTGACGATTTTTCCCATAGTATCTGATTATAAACAGGCTCAGGAACGGGACCATCCAGATGTACCAACCCGGCGCCGGTACGATCAGCATCACGAGCAATGAGAATACAATTGCTAAAAACGCATCCAGCAAATCAGTGTTGATCTTCGCATAGAGAGCGAATCTTCCGTACACAATGAACGTAGCAAGGATAGGCAAGTAGAGTTTCAGACTACCAATCGAAGCATAAACTTCAAGTAGTCGGCTTTGTTTCGGATTGGCTATAACTAGAGCCTGGAAGCCTTCGCTATTGAAGTAAGGGAAGACCATAGCAAGATAGACTGCCATTGAAACGACGGCGAAGTTTACGACCTGTCCAAGATTTTTATTGCGATACAGATAAATAATCAAAAGCGGAAAAGCCGCCAGCACATGTAGTTTCGTGCTCAGAGCCAGACCATAGAGGATGCAACTGGGCAGCATCTTGTTGTTGCGCAAGAAGTAAAAGGACGCGAACAAAAATGCAGTCGGTATCAGATCGAGTTGAGAGTGCATGTAGCACGCGTACAAGACGATTGGTGAGAGGAAGTAGAACCAAATTACATAGCGCCACTGCCCGGTGTGTATGCGAAAAAGCAGCCACGCTATGCTGCAATCACAGAGCAGGGTGGGTAGTTTGAAAAAGAAATTGCGCAGCGGAATGTTGTCCCAGGCACCGAGCCAATGAATCGGCGCGCAAAAAATCGCTTCGATATACAGCATCAGCGGCTGATATGGGAATTCGTCGCCATGCGGACTATGCGAGTGAAAGTAATTCCAGGGATTGTCGAAATTCTCGAGATAGTGGCGGATAAACGGCAGGAAAAGCTCGTTTTCGTAATCGGACGAAAACAGCGTCATCACAATAACCTTGGCAAGAACACATGGAATTAGAAGCATCGTCAGTCTGCGCGCTGTGAGATTGACGCTCGCCTGGCTCGCTGGTTCTGCTTTAGTAGTCGCGAGATCTTGACTCACGCTTCGCTCCGGAGATCTCTTTTATCTATTAGGTGATATGCCCTGCTGGTAAAGGCGCGCCGTTTGCTTCCGTTTATCAGTCGGAGCACGGGCAGTCGCGACATCTGACGATGATATAGTATTTATAGCCGCACCTGCGGAAGCATTTTGTGAAGCAAAACATTGACTGACAGAGTCTTTTTGTGCCGAGTCATGGTTTATCTGGTCGCCATAATCTGGGGCGCCATTCAAGCCTGGAACTATCGATTTGAGCTATTTTTCGGCGACTCGCAACAATACTTCGACATGGCTTATTACTACAGCCAGGGCGAGTTTGAAAAAGCGGTATCACTCTATTGGAGTCCACTCTATCCAATGATTGCCGGGCTTGTGTTCAAGCTCTTTCCGACGCCATCTTACTGGCAATTTCTCGAGTTCAAATTCATCAATCTTGCCGCGCTCGTTGCAACATTTTTTTCATACGAATTCTTCTTCAGACATTTTTACAATTACTACACCAATATTGTTGTCGGCGCAGATCCCGACCGCGCGCTGCTTAGCAGAAACACGCTGTTATTCACGGGATATGCGCTGCTTATTCTTTTTGCGCTTGCGTTTGGCGGAGTGCATCAAGACACACCTGACATGATCAATGCAGCGTTGTTTTTTCTCTCCAGCGGATTTCTTTTAAAGCAGCTCGTTAAGCCAACCAAGCTTGGCGCTTGCCTGTTTGGTATCACTCTGGGTTTCAGTTATCTTTGCAAAGCAATCATGTTTTGTATGGCGATTGTTTACCTCGGATTGAATTTTGTATTTAAACGAAAGATTGTTTGCATTGTACTGACCACAGCTTGTTTCGCGGTCGTTGCCGCACCATGGGTTTGGACAATGTCCAACAAGGTTGGAAAACTGTCGATCGGCGAAAGTGCGAAATTCGTATACATCAATTTGGTGGAAGAACGAGATCCAATCCACGCTGAAGGTCTGATACACCCACCGCGTTTCTTGCATAAAGACCCGGAAATCAAAGAATACGGCAATGATGTTCCGGGCACATATCCATTTCTCTACGACCTCGGATATTGGACTCAGGGTGCCATCGCGCACGTCAAAGCGGAAGATTTGATCCGGGTAATCACATACGATCTGATCTATTACTTCCAAACGTTTCTGTACATTCCGACCTTAGTGATTGGCTATTTGGCAATTGCCTGCCGCCGTTGGCCATTCACAGTCAAGTCACTCTGGAGAAGCGCTCCTGTATGGACACCAACGCTTGCACTCTGCGCGCAGTACGCTCTTGTGAACAATCTCTGGATGATCCCGTACATCGACCGATACTTCGTCGCAGCATACCCAATTGCGATGCTGGGAATTCTGATCGCGCTTCGAGTTCCCAACAGTTATGAAAAACAGCTCCATCGCGCCGCTCTATTGAACGCCACAATTTGTATAGTCATGGCACTCTCAACCCGATTCGCGTTCGACATTTACGAACTTACAAAAGAGAAGCACCATATTTGGTATGAGACCGCAATGGCGCTTAAAAATGACGGTATCAAATCTGGTGACAAAATCGCTCAGCTCGGCGGCCGATTGCTCCGCAACAATCAATATACGGAGCCTGAAAAGCTGCAGATCATAGCCACCGTAGGGCAAGAAGACCTGTTCTGGAAACAGACAAAAGCCCAACAGCAAGAAGTTTACGAGGTGTTGAGAAAAACAGGCGCGCGCGCTTTGGTTTTCGCCCGTGTTCCTGACATGGAAGACCCGCTAATCACGCGCGATATCTCCGTTGCACGCGATCTGCTTGGTGTGAAACTGACGATGCCGTTTAAAAACTATGTGGAACCAGGCGATTTGACGGGCTGGAAACAGGTGCCCGGAAGAGAAATTTATTACTATCTGCTCGACCGCAAAGAGACCCCGACGGAGCTTTGATCCGCGCCGATCAGCTGTCATTTTGCTCCTTGTCCTCTCGGACTTTTGACTGTCTTGTTACACAAAATCGGGTAGAGGCTCGGCAAAACCAGCAGTGTCAAAAGCGTTGACGTTATCAAGCCCGCAATTACCACTGTCGCCAGAGGTCGTTGAACTTCTGCTCCTACAGATGTAGCAATTGCCATAGGAATGAAGCCGAGCGATGCAACTAGCGCAGTCATAAGCACCGGTCGCAATCGTTGTTTAGCGGCAGCTATGGCTGCCAGTCTTGGCTTAACGCCATGGATAGTTTCAATCTGTCGAATCGTAGAAACCAATACGACTCCGTTGAGAACGGCTACGCCGAAGAGGGCGATGAAACCAACACCGGCGGTGATCGAAAGCGGCATATGACGGCAATACAAAGCCACTAATCCGCCTGAAAACGCCAGGGGGATATTCAAAAAAATAAGAAGTCCTGGCCGCCAATCGTTAAACAAACTAAACAGCAGAGCAAAGATCAAAAGCAGCGAGAGCGGCACGAGCACTGCTAATCGCTCCTGCGCAACTTTCATATTCTCGAATTGCCCCCCCCACTCGATGTGATAACCGGGAGGCAGGCTGACAGTTTTATCGACAGCCGTTCTGGCAGCTTCTATAAAACCGCCCAAGTCGCGGTCACGAACGTTCAATTGCACAAGAAACGCCCGATCACCTTGCACGTGCGCGATTTGTGCAGGTGCTATTTGCCTTTTAATGGTGGCAAGCTGACTCAATGGAATCAACTCTCCAGAAGCCGAAGCTACGGGCAAATTGCCGATATCCTCCGCCGTTTTTACACAATTAGGTTCGAAGCGCACACATAACGGATAACGAGGCTTGCCCTCATATATGGTGCCAACTATTTTCCCCTCTATCGACGAAGAGACTGTGTTCAAGACATCCTGACTAGATACACCGTAAGAAGCCAATGCCGCTTCATTGACTTTCGCTGTGACAATCGGCAATCCTGCCGTTTGCTCTAACTTAAGATCCCGACAACCTCGAATATCGCGAATGCTGCTGGCAATTTGGTTTCCGATGCCTCTCAGGGTTTCCAAGTCGTCTCCAAAAATTCGAATAGTGACATCACTCTTAGCCCCGGCAATCAATTCGTTCATACGTTGTTCGATCGGTTGGGAAATCGAAAAGATTAACCCGGGCAGGTTTTGATTCAGCTCTGTCTCGATCTGCTCTTCAATATTCTTTTGCGTCACTCCCTTTGTCCAGAACTCGGGAGACTTAAAAACAATGAAGATGTCCGTCTCATCAGGTCCCATTGGATCGAAAGCAATTTCAGAATGACCTGTTCTCGACACAACACTCTCTACATTCGGATTTCGTTTAATCAACTTTTCGATTAAACTACTCTGCTCAGCTGCCGTTTTCAAAGAGCCCGACACAGGCCGATTGACTGTAAGAACGACAGAGCCTTCTTTAAGGACAGGCATAAACTCAGTCCCCAAAAGCGGGATAACAAGCAAGCTCGATGCGAATACAGTGATTGCGGCAACCGCGGTCAGCAACGGTCTCTGGACGGAGAAAAGAAGTAGTTGCTGATACCGTTTTTTCAGAATGGTCATCATCAGGTTGTCTTTTTCGTTGACTATTCGCTCGAGCAAGAAATGACAAAGCATCGGAGTTATGAACAGTGCGATCACCAGCGCTGTAATCAAACCGAAGATAACGGTGAGCGCCATCGGCTGAAAAGTTTTACCGGAAACACCAGGCAAACCTAAAATCGGCAGGTACACTACCGTAATAATAAGCACCGCTGCCAATACCGGCGATGCCACTTCAGCAGCAGCAGCCTTAATCACGGCGAGCCTCTCCTCATGGGGATTGTGAGCAAGACGGCGAAGAATGTTCTCAACCATTACGACGGAACCGTCAATCAGAATGCCGAAATCAATTGCTCCCAGAGACAGAAGATTACCCGGTATCCCGCTTAAATTGAGAAACAACAAAGAACCTGCCATTGCCAAAGGAATTGAGAACGCCGCGATCAAGCCACCTCTGAGACTGCCCAGCACGGCAAGCAAAACTAGCAGCACTAGAATTGCGCCATGAGACAAATTGTCCTTTACAGTATCGACGGTTCGATCGATAAGATCTCCGCGATCGTAAAATGGCACGATTGAAACATTCGGCGGTAAGCTCCCTCCGATCACCTTGATTTTCGCTTTGAGTCGATCAACTAACTGTTTCGAGTTTTCAC
Source organism: uncultured Candidatus Obscuribacterales bacterium (assembly GCA_964600935.1). GTDB lineage: Bacteria > Cyanobacteriota > Vampirovibrionia > Obscuribacterales > Obscuribacteraceae > JADYXR01. The sequence goes on along the minus strand of CAZRMH010000105.1, from coordinate 2,812 downwards.
CTTTTCTCATTATTACCGTGCCAATGACGCTTTCGCCGCGACCGTTGGAAGTTGCAATGCTTTGCGGAAGGGCTTTTCCGATGACAACGCGTCCTAAATCTCGAACGCGAAGTGATCCGTGAGCGCTTCTTCTGACGGTGACGTTTTCAATATCGGTTGTCGTGCGAAGCAATCCCTCCGCGCGTATCAGAATTTGATCGCTTTGTTCAAGAACATATCCACCGCCTGCGTTCGCATTACTTCGACCGAGAGCATCAAACACCTCTGTGACCGTGCAGGCGTATCCATGAAGTTTTTCCGGATCCAACCAGACTTGAAATTCTTTGGCATCGCCACCCATCGATTGAACTTCGTCGGCACCTGATACAGTTTTTAGTGCCGGAATAATTTGCCAATCGAGAATGTCCCGGAGTTGCATTAACGAATAACCAGCCCCTTTCACCTCGAATTGAAAAACTTCACCAAGACCCGTCGCTATTGGTCCGAGGGCAATTTTGGCACCCGGTGGCATTTGTTGTTCGGCAACCTTGAGGCGCTCCACCACCTGCTGCCGCGCCCAGTATATGTCCGTGCCATCCTCGAAAACGGCTGTCACTTGCGACAATGCGTATTTCGAAATCGAGCGCTGTTGCCGCAAACGCGGCATGCTCTGCAGCGCCAGCTCAACCGGATACGTAATATATTGCTCAACCTCCGACGGCGCCAAGCCGCGCACAGTGGAAGTCACGGTGACTTGGACGTTCGAGATATCAGGAACAGCGTCAACCTTCATCTCTCGAAAAGCCCAGAGACCAGCGGCCAAGAACACGAGCATCGCGAGTAGAACAAGAACTCGTTTCTCCAGTGCAAAAACGACGAAGCGCTCCAGCGGACCATAATCCAGACTGGCCGGTTTAAGCACCGTTCCTACATCAGACGAATCGAATCTCGCACCTGACGGCAACTCGAAATCAGACTGAGCGGATGCTGATAACGAATCAACCCCATGAGACGACAGAGGATGACTGTGGCCGTTCGCATCACTCTGATGATTTGACGTCACAGGGTTTCTAGACATTATTTTTCGCGCCCCGCGTCCAGAAGCGTTTTCATAACTTCGGTCTTTAAAAGAAATGACCCCTCACAGACGAGCTGGTCGCCTGGCTTCACGGCGCCAGAAATCAAAGCGTTTTCTTCGACCGTAGAGAGTTTCTTGATCGGCAGCTTCTCAAATGATTGCCGATCGCGAGCAACGAAGACATAGTCTTGACCCTCGATGTTTTGTATAGCAGCGGAGCGAATAATTAAACCATCACTCTTTTTCTTATCGGTATGAACCTTGGCAATCACTAGCATGCCGGGCTTCAACAGATTTTTGCGATTGTCGATTTCCGAACGAACCATAACGCAATGGCAAGTCGGATCGAAGTTCTCTCCCAGACGTGTAATCTTTCCGTCGAATGTCACCCCAGGTGCTACTTCCGACACGAACTTCACCGGGCTATTGAGTTTCAGTTTTGAAACCTGTGCCTGAGGAACCTCCAACATCACCCAAACAGTTTTTAAGTTCGCGATTGATATCAGAGCGCCCTGTTGAGCCAGCGATCCCCGTGGCGACGAGCTCGCAGAAATTGGACTGATAGCCTGTCCCGCGACGACGTTTCGCTCCACGACAGTGCCATCACACGGGCTGTAGAGCGGTAATATCGTGGTGAACGAATCCGCTGCTTTTCCTGGATGAAGAATTCCAAGGGCAGCAAGTCTCACCTTGGCCCCATTTAACTGGGCCTCGGCCGCGTTACCGGCGGCTTCAAGCGCAACAAGCTCTGCCGACGTCGACGCTACCTTCTCTTCAGCTGCTTCGACATCACGTTTTGCAGATATACCTTCACCAAGCAGACCGTTCAAACGGTTCTGATGTTGATTTGCAATGTTAAGCCTGGTTTGTAATAAACGAGTTTGCGCCTTCACTTCCTCGACTTTCGAGACCGCATTGAAGTAATTCGACTGCGCTTCCGCCAGATCAGGACTGTCAACGTATATCAGGACCTGGCCTTTGCGAACATTGTCGCCCAGGTCTACTAATACACGACTGACGACCCCACTGATTTGCGGCGAAATCACTCCGACATCATCAGAAGGCGACTGAACAACTGATGAGAATTCAAGATCCTGCCAGAGGTGGCTAAGCCGCACTGGCTCAGTTTTGATTCGGGCAAAATCAATCTGCTTCTGTGTTAGCCGAATGATTCTTGTGTTTCCACACGCTGAATTTTCAGTGGACAGATTTTTCGAACTGTCGACTGCAGTTTTACGCAGCGGCGAATGTGCCGCGTTTTCCGCTCCGCGCTCACAGCTCGTTAGAAACAGAGCAGCGAAAAGCGGCAGCAAGAACAATGTTCTTGTCATAGTGTTGTCTCTATTGTGATTATTGAATTACGTTTTCAAAAGAACTCGCTAACCGGGATGGAAGCCGGTGTTCGAGAGTTTCGAAGAAGTCGCGTCGACACTATCGACGGACTTGTAAGACACACAATGGTTTAAATTAAGAGTGCTCGTTTCAAAATATAGAGCGGCGGCGAACGATACGATGCGATGTGACGCAGATAGTATGCGGCTTTCTGGCTGTTCGCAGCTTCAAATAAACAGGCGATTGCAAAAATTTGAGTGGCAACCAATAACGTCAAGGCGCCAAACAACGAGAGCGAATCCGCCGAATTCTCGGAACTTGGCTCGACCATAGGACTATGGAAATGTGGACTGATTCGGCAAGGAAGACTGCCGACTAAATTCTCGATCGACCGTTCGCATTCAACGAATGCATCGCTCAACA
>CAZRMH010000104.1:0-21131 GCA_964600935.1 uncultured Candidatus Obscuribacterales bacterium | reverse complement strand
GGCAGATGCTTGGACCTTTAGACACTATCCCTGAAGACTGACTAAACCGCCTTCTCGATAAATCACAGAATCCTCCAGGCTCGTCAGGATTCCTAAAGACTATCTACCCTAACTTGAGCTCGCCGCTAACTTTGATTCTGATTTTGCTTGGTTCGGCTGTTCGCCAGGATTCTTTTTGCCTGGTCTGACAACTACGACAGCGCAGTCGGCATAACCAAGAACAGTAGTCGAAACGCTGCCTACCGTCATACGAGCCGGCATTCGTCTACCATGAGCGCCCATCACTATTAGATCCGCGTTCCACTGCTCGGCGATATCTAGAATTAATTCGCTTGCATAATCAGTTTCCAAAGTTTCCAGAATATCAGCATTGTGAAACGCTTTTCGGAGAATATTCGAAACGTCAGTTATCAGCTTTAGACCTCGCGCTCTGTTCCACTCCGACATTTGAGCCTGCTGTGGTTCATTGTCATTATCTACGTCAAACAGTGGCTCTAGCGCGTAGAGCACCTGAAATGCCAGGTCACCCGGCCATTTGTGGTTGACTATAAAGTCAACCTGCGCCTCCGCCATGACAGCAGATTCGACCGGTATAAGAATTTTCATGGTATCGACCTCAATTTTTCGACCTATTTATTTTGTAAAACTGATTTTAAATTCTAGATTTATCTGCGCCAGAACAAAGTTTGGTGACATCGCAGAGAGCGTTTCCAGATGCTTTTCTTCGCTTACAGGACCACACTTCAGTACCACTACCGATACCAAACATCAGCGCCTGATTTATTCAAAACTACCGTGCGTTTATGTTTTTGGGGATTAAGCTTTTGCTGCGCGCGTTTTTTTCTTCGAATCCTTTGGTGCTGTATGAAACTTTTGCTTCAACTTCACAACTTCGACCGAACACGGAGATTTCTTCAAGACTTCCTCTGCAACGCTACCAAGCAGAAAGTGAGTAATACCTTTTCGGCCGTGCGAACCTAATACAATTAAATCGGCTTGCCATGATTCAGCAAAATTACAAATATTTTCCGCCACCATGCCCGATACCACCTGGACTTCGACTGGATTTACCTGCAAACGACTTTGCAACTTAGCCGCGCTGGTTCCAGCGTTGTTGGCGCAATCATCGTATTGCTGCTGAAATATTCCACCAGAGTTGACAGGGAAGTATCCGACGCCCACATCGGCAGGAATCGTTTCCACGACTGAGATGACCATAAATTGGTCGTCATTTTGCCACTGACGATCTGCAACAGCGTCAATCGCCCTGCTGGAACATTCCGACCCGTCAACTGCAATCAAAACTTTCATGCTCTCTCCTCCAAGTACGCACAAGGCTATTGTGCCGTGAAACGGGCTGGACTGCCTCGTCCTTAGGAGGTACTTACACTCTCAACCTATTGGTCTATTGCAGGCTACAGAACTGCTTCGGCAGCCAGATCCTAAAGAAGCAGCGTCGCTCTGTTAATTCTTTTAACTGACAAATCGATACACCACTGAGGTGTACCGATTTAGTCGATGTCCAGGTGGTCGCCGAGGTTGAGGTTTAGAAACCGCCGAGACTGGCAGCGGCTGACGCTTTTCCGGACCAGACTTCTCCCAGTTTTACGGGTTTAAGCGTAGTTGCATCGGGAGTCGGTCTGACGAAATCGTATTTCAAGACACTCGCCGTGGTATTTCCGCTAGAACAACCGCTCACCAGAAGATTCGCGCCAGTCGTCGTACTAGTAGTTGCCACCCGCACGCCACCGGATTCGGTGAACGGATTAAAGCTCGCAGTCTCGCGGAAAGGAGCATCTTTACCGCATCTGCATGAGCCCAGGTAGATTGACGGTCCGCCATCTAATGCGCTGCCACTGGAGAAAATCTTCACTGAACCGCTGCCCGCAAGCTGACTAGCGATAATTGATTTCGCACCACCAAGTGAGCCTGCCACCCATCCGGTGGTGAGAGAAATCCCGCCCGAATAATCTTTGCCGAATGGAAAGAAACTGGTATTACTCACAAGGCTATCGGCGGCATGCACAGCGCCGTGCCGTTTCTTCGCGATGGGCTGGAACAGGGTATAAGTGAATGATTTAATTTCTGTTGGGCTGCCAGCACCCGGCGCAGTGATGATGCTCTCACGACCGGTAGCGAAGTCGACCATTCCTGCAGCAAGGGTGACACCTGACTTGTCCTCGCCATATGGTTTAAAGCTGGCGAACAGTGAAGGTCCCTTATTAGATCCCGCTAGCGGGATGCTGTAGATCTTCACTTCATCAGTGACACCAGCACCAGAGCCGACAATGACGTTGTCCGACGGCGTTCCATCAATTTGTGCAGAGGCGACACTGACACCCTGACGCCCAGCCGAATCAAACGGCTGAAAGCGCGCTAACTCAGTTCCAAAAATTCCTCTTCCCAGGATTGACGCTCCGGCATAAACAATCACTTCCGGCGCATGATCCTTGCCGGAACCGACGATCAAGTCGAGTATACCGTCACCGTCGGCATCGCCCATCGCGACATTGACATTGCCTTCGTAAAAAGGAAACGGAATAACCGTCGCTACAAGCCGGTCACCGTTGCCATCGTACAGATGAACCTCAGCGGCTTTACCTTTCTCTCCGGGAATTGCTACAGCATAAACGGAAGCCGCCGGTATCACGTTGATCAACGCCATCAGCCCGTTGTCCTCATGGTTGAGACGGTGGCAGTGCGTGACATAAACTCCAGTGTATTCGTCGAATTTGGTGCGGAACGAGAGAATGCCTGGATCGGTCACATTCTCATCGCTGTCCATCTTCGGTACAGGTGCATTGGCATTGTCGACGGAAAACTGCTCAGGGCCAGTATGGACACCGTTTGCAGGATCAAAGTATTCGGTCACCTGAAAATCATTAACGTGCACGTGAATCGGGTGCTCGTCGTTATTGTTGTTGGTGAACTTCCATTCCTCAATCGAATTAAGTCTCGGTTGAATTATCGGAGTATTAGGAAAAGCCTGTCCATTGAATGCATACACGAATGCTTTGGGATCATTGGTGCTCGCCATGTCATTCAGAAAACCACCGGACATAACCATCTCCCGCTTCACGTCCGGAACAGCCTTGGAGAGATCTACAAATGATGTATAGCCACCGAGTGATTGTCCTTCCGCAAATGAGGTCATCACACCGCCAGGTTCCGTAGCCTTGGCGCGCGCTAAGACCTGAGTCGGGAATATGAAGAACCCATCAAAATAGCTGATGTTTTTCGGCGAGACAGAGAGAGTACCCAATACGGCCGGAGGATTTTCAGTTCCATTACTGGTATAGACGACACCAGGGGCGGTGACGGTCTTGCTGGGATTAAACTGTCCATTTTGGGCAGTTTTTCCGATCTCAGGCATCTCCAAAACTAGTTCGCCTTCTGCTGGTATTGTGACGGCAATCGCAAAACGACTGGCCGGCGGAATTACCAGTCGGGTACCTTCGCCGGTCCGCGGATAATGCACGGTTTGATACGGATTGCCATCCTGCCCCACAAGCGCGATCTTCGGATGCCGTCCGGTCGCGGTTTCGGTCAACTGCACGTTCATGTAGGCAAAGTCGCTGACATTGGCGAGCACCCATATTTCCGTTTGACCAGCCTTACTTTTGATTACCGGCTGGAACTGTCCGTTCACTGTGAATTGCACGTCGCGCAGATGATCGGGAAGCGATGGATTTTCCGGCACATCACCGCCCGCGGTGCGGTCTGTCGCGGTGAAATTCTGGAGATTGCTCGGAATGAGTGACAACTGACCCCGATGATTGCGGATTGACAGTGGTCCTTCATACCAGACGGTGGCATATTTGGTGCCGGGCTTCGATTGGTTGAAATTGACTGGCGCAAACGAGGGACGATAAGTGCCGTTTGCCAGTTCACCCGCTTTTGGAGGCGTACTGGAATTTACCCACATCGCCCACATCAAGTTGTTGAGATCGGCAGAACCGCCAGCTCGATCAAAAACATAGTTATATTGAAGTGCCATGTTGCGGATCGGAATTTTCTTCTCGGTGACGATCGGCAGATTACCGTCCGTTCGTCCAACGGCAAGCAAACCGGCAAGTCCCGCATAAGTCTGCGGCGCGGTCAATCCATGGAGATGACAATGATACCAGTAGAGACCTTGCGGCATATTCCGTGGAATATCGTAGGTGTAGGTGTTGCTCATTCCAGGTGGAATATCGAGCATGACGTTGTCAGCGTTTCCTTTCGGACTGATGTGTGCGCCATGCGTATGAAGGTTGATCGGTGACGACGTCATCTGCGCCGGGTAGAGCGGAACGGACTGATCTTTGGGCGTGTACTGCGGAATGAAATAGTCTTTGATAGTGAGGTCGCTGAGTTCATTTTCGAAGTGAACAATCATCTGCTCACCCGGAAATACTTGCAGAGTCGGTCCCGGATAGAGGTTGGTGCCTGAGTTCTGCCCGTTTGAGGCGCTACCTCTTATCAGTTCGTAGTTAAACAGCAGAAAATTTTTGACCGGCTTGGCTACCGTGTCGAGTGTTGCCTCTCCTTGCCTGGCCGTTATCCGAACTTCAAGGACGCCATCCTTACTCCTCAGCTCAACGGGCTCTTTGTAATCGCGTCGAGTGGCGACATCTGTATTGACAGCTGCGGCTTGCCCCCAGGCAGCCGCGCCCCACCAGCCAAACGACATACATAAGGAGGTGACACCTACGATAAGTAAGCTGTACACGCGGGTATTTAACATGAGAGCGGTCCTTTATGACTAATCGGCGGAGTGATCGTTCGCGCATCATGGGAGCCTGGCTTCCAGCCACGATTATCGCGTAGAAGACCTTGCAAGTTTTGCTCTGTCGGCTACGGTGCAAAAGCAACACCATCAGAGTTGCCGAGTCTGTTCAACACGAACAATTCGGTATCATGCGAGGTCGAGCGATCATAGTTCAAGCACAACAGGTGACGCAAGTGCCATTGCACCGAAAACGGCAAGTCAAGGGCTTGCGGATAGACGTAACTGAATTGCTTCAGCAAAACAAAAGTCCGCGCAGCGGTAGAAGGTCGAGCTTCGAACAAAACTGGGTCTCAGCGTCCCTGTCCGTCAACAAATGAACTCATGGAGATAATCTCACCAGTTTTTGAATTAACAGTGACTACTCGCTTCCCGCTCTTTCCGGCAATGCGAAAGTCGTGAACAAGATTGCCCTCTTTTCCTGATTCCCAAATCAGAATTTCCCAAGCCTCAACAGTGCCAGGGTACTTCTTCAGAGCTTTCTCTTTGGTCTGCTCGATCGTAAGTTTGGCTTCTTTCAAACGGGCACGGTCTGCGGCGTTTGTGGTTTTGATTTCGCGACCATCACTGCTATGCGAGTCGATCAAAATTCCAATATTTGTTTTGTTGCCTGTATTTCCGTCGAGTTCTACTTCGCTGATTCTTCCATCTTTGCCTTTGATGTAGAAAGCATATTCCGGCGTGCCGTCTTCAATCTGCAAATCCCAGCAAAGGAAATCGCCTGGCACCAGCTTGAGAGCGGCTTCCTGACCCTTCTCCTTTGAAACTTTAGCTGCCGCTGCAGTCTTGCTGGTCTTGCCCTGATCGGCCGCAAACGTCGGACCACAACCAAAAACAATAGCTAAGGTCAAAAGCGAAAGCAAAGTTTTCATAGAACCTCCAGAAGTGTATTTGACCCGTGCGTCGTGCCGATGAAGAGCAACATATTCTATATCACCGCGGCGATGATCTGTTGATTCATTCCTGGTGGAATAGTCTGCTATTTGCGATAATGACGCTGAACTCAACGCGAGGAGCGATCGGTGAATCTAAGCTTTCGTATATTGACTGGGCTGGGTGTGGTCGTGCAGACGATCTTTGCTGGCACGCTGCCCGCGACAGCCGGCATAGCGTCTGGAAAATTCACGAGCTATCCAGTTCCGCAAGCGTCACCACATGGCATCGTTTACCACGGTGCAGGACCTTTAAAGGGCATCTGGTTCACCAATTCTACCCGCGACACAAAGTCGGGCGCAGTAGAGTTCTCGCACAAGACCGGAAAGACCACTCTGCATCCGACTCCTAGCGCTGGCGCCCTGAACGGCTCGATCAATTTCTACCCGGGAAAAGACTCACTATGGTTCACGGAAACGAGTGGCAATAAGATTGCACGAATCGATCCGTCGCGAAAGATCACAGAGTATGCAATTCCAACTGCGGGCAGCAAGCCGTTCGATATCCAGCACGGGCCGGACGGCGCGATGTGGTTCACCGAATCGGGAGTGGGCAAGATCGGGCGAATCGATCCGAATGGCAAGATTACGGAGTTCCCGGTCGGGGACGCGAATGACGCACCAACATCTCTTATGGCGCAATCCGGAGCAATCTGGTTTACCGAAGTTGGAAGCGGTCGCTTTGGACGTTTGACTACATCCGGGCAGGTCAAACACATCGCTGCCGGTCCCGGCAAGCTTACCGGAGACATCACCAATAGCAGCGACGGCGCTTTATGGGCGCCGAAAGAGTCGTCGGTAGTGCGTTTGAATACAGACGGCACCCTGACCGAATTCCCTCTTCCGGACGTTGTGAATACTGGAGCGATTTTTGGTCACGATGACGGTGTCTATATCGGCGCTATCAAAGCGAACGGGCAAGGATCGATTCTCGCGGTCAGCGCCACGGGTCAGGTGCAAGAATATAACCTTCCGAGCAAGAATCTTCTTCCAAGCGCGATGGCTATCGATCCCGATGGTGGCTTCTTCATGACGGTACGCAGTCACCCTTCAGGCAAGGCAGTTTCGACGATATGGAGATTACAATTAGTCCCTACTGATCGAAAGTAGTGTCGGCAAATGCACCACCAGTGGTGGCTTGCAGCAGCAGTGATTGTTAATCGACAGACCTGAGCAATTCATCGAAACCAACGTTGCAGCTTCGCAGCACCGCACGCAAATCGGTAAGCATCGTTAGTCGGTTGTTAATCAAGTTGATGTTCTCGGACCACCAATGGTGGGCTTTTCCATCAGCAGAGAGCTTTTGCATAGTTGACTCTCGGTTCAAATTGACATTTAAAACCTTCGACTCTTTCCAATATTTCATCAACAGTTCTCGTCTTGACAGATTCGTTTGTGAATCAGGCTCGGCTGTATTTAGAAATCGAACCGTTAATGGAGACAAATTGATGTGCTCGGAATTTTTTCCGAAAGCAGCGTTTAGAGTATTCGGTTTTGCTTTGCCTGGTCGCCACCCGCCGCGCTGTTCCAGCATAGTGGTAGCTCCCAGACCAACACTGATTGCCGAAGTAATTATGGCTATGTAGTTTGTAGCCAGAACATTTTCAGGTCTTCCTGTTAATCCAAGCGAGGTTGCAACTTGACCGAGAACGCCCCCCTGGAGGAAGTTGACGTTGTTCGTAAATTGGACAACCTTGTCTCTGCACCGTTCCATACGGTCGAGGACTTTGAACTCCACATCGATTTCATGTCCAACGAGATCGGCATCGGTAATCGCTGAGAGAAAACCTTCCAACACCTGCCTTGTAATCAACAACTTGGCATTCTGGTCTGAACGCTCCCGCGCCGCAGTCAAATCCTGAATTCCAAGCAAAGCGGCTGCGGAACTGGCAGAGGCGCTGAGCCCTGAATTGACCTCAGGAGAAGTTGTCGCGACTTTTACCGGCCAGGCTTTTTGCAACAAATCCAGTAGCTCCGCATCAAATTCGTTGTACTGTTGGCGCAGAGAACTCAAAAGAGCAAGCCGATTAAGGACCAATTTTATTGAGTCCTTTTTGCAAGACGGCATACTTCCCAACTGTTCGAGGGCGTGCCGATCTTTAAGATTCATAGTGACGACTGCGTTCTTTTCCCAAGAATCAATCAGGCACTGGCGCCTGCTTTTGCCGTCAGTTCTGTCAGGTGAGGAGGAATTCAAATAGGCCAAAACCAGCGGGGAAAATCCCTTGTCGGTGTCGGGTCTTAGATTGAAAAAATCAGCAAGAGAATTTGGTCCGGTCTCAGTTTTGCTTGTGCCACCTTTGAGAGCGAAAAAGGAAATACCGGTCAAACCGAGGCCAATCCCGCCAGAAACTAACAGAACTATGCTGGCTTGATTTACTTTGTGTTTCAAAAACAATGTGCTGGCAATCGCGCCGAAAGTACCACCTTGTACGAAGTTGGCTTCGTAGAGCTTTTGCATGAAGTTGGCCTGCCTGTCCGTTAGCTGGGACAGCACAACATCAACCTGATAATTGATCTCTTTCTGACATCTATCACCGGCAACAGCCATATCAAGACCGCCTGAAACCAAAGTCTCCAAAAGCGTGATTTGCAGCTCACGCTTTTGTTCGCTGTCACCGCCAGCGGTATTGAGAGAGCTCAGCTCAGTCACAACCGACTCCAGATGAAGCAGACGTGCTGCATCATCGGCACCGCCTCCAAGAGCTGTCGAGGTTCCGATTCTCGTGCTTGCAGGCGAAGAGTCGTAAGTGGCATTGCCCCTGACCTGATTCAGCAAGGAGAGAAGATCAGAGTTGAATCCCTCGATGGACGTATAGAGCGAATAGAGTAGAACCAAACGATTATTCAGGTAGGACTGACTTCTACGTTTGCCATCATTTATACCGAGGAGCGTCTCCCTCTTATCCATGTCCGCTTTATAGCGCTGCTTCCACGTGGCATTGAGAACCTCTTTGCGAGTGCGGGTCTCGCCTGGCGCCGGCGTATTCAGGTAACGCACTACAAGTGGTGGCAGATTGGAGCCGTCAACAGGTTTGCCGTTCAGGTAAGGCGACATGAATGATGGCGGTGTCAGGTGTGAAGCCTTGGCTTGTTTATTATAGATAATTCCTAATATGGGCAAGGAGGTTCCCACACCGGCACTGACTAGACCTAATGTGGATTCCCAGACAAATTTCTCATTTATGTCGCACACACCGCCGAGCACACCTAGTACGCCGAACTGCGTGAAGTTCACCGTATTTAAAAGTTGATTTACAGCATTTTCTTTGCGTTGCTCTCGCATGATGGCATCGTAGGCGTATGCAATCTCAAATTCCAAACGGCTCTCGGCTACCTGGTTTTGCAAATCAGCCTCGAAAACTTTGCGAACGACCAGAGCCCTGTAATCATTGAGCTGATGCCGTTCACTTTCTGAACTGGCGCCGCTTTTGCGCATGGAGATAATTTGTTCTGCTTCTTGTCGAATTCCCAGAATATCTGCAGTCTGAGCGGCCGCTGCGGTCAGAGCACCATCTGTGGTTGCACTCGCCAATCCGGCAAGTGACCATGGTTGAATTGCCAAGCAGGTCAAAACACAAACAGCGCTGCGTAAAAATCGCGAAACGGGTTGGTGAAATACAGTGTACGCCAATTCTTTCGTCCCGCCGTTTCAGAGCTGAATTACAGAAGCCATTTAATTGAATCATCTTGACTGATGAATATGCGTGCTTCTAGCGTTTGTAGGATTCGACGTTCCTTAATTTAATGACATTGGTTCAATTTTTCTGCCAATCGCGCTGTTCACTTAAGGGAGCAGTTTTGCCAAGAGCATAAACTTGAATTCTATGTTTCAGACGGCAAGCTTAAACGATCGCGCAGAGTCAAAGAATCCCAAAAGGCATGTCGCTTTCGCGCGACTGACTGCTTTATTGCTGGGCTGCTCGTTGGTCTGGCAGTCGTTATGGCCATTTGCAGCGATTGCAGCAAGCGACTTACGCACGCTCTCTGGAACGAGCGAGACACGCAACCGTACTGGGGCAAACGAAGCGGCTGACATTCTCGGCGTCCGCCAGAATGTTGATCGGATTGTTGCATTGCAAGCTGAAGGCGGAGCGCCCAGCGAAGAGCTGCTCTGGAACAAAGCAATCGTTCTCAAGCAGCTTCTGCTTGGCTATTTGGAAGTCCGTCAAACCTCTGATTTATTGGATGAATCAATCGATGAAACTTACGATGCGATTGACAAACAAGTGCGAACTGTCAACCGTCGCGTCAACCTTGCAAACGCAGTCAACTTCACCACATTCGGTGTGCTCTTCAACATCGCGGCTGCCGATCGGCTAAAGGGAGATTTTACCGATTCTAACGAACTGACATTCATCAGCGCGTCCCTGACAGCGGGTTTGGGAGCAGCAGCCGTAGGTCTTTCTTATACAGGTGCGTCCATCGATCGGTGTAGCCCCAATCCCCTGGCAAACATATTTGGATTGGATAAAGTCTCAGCTCCTCTGCCTGAGCTCGTCAAAAGGTATATAGAGGCATCGCCCAGCGGCAAAACGCAATCGCGCAAAACGGCGCTGCTAGAGCTGTGGAAGACTAAATTCGGCGTGAAAGAATCAAAGGAATCACAAATGATCCTGGCGGCTGAGTCGCCGAAACGTCATCGTGCCTCGCTCAACCTTCTCAATCAGCGACTGGCACTTCTTTTTTCGCTGAACGCGCTCGCCGAGCAATTCGACAGCGAACTGCTCACGCTTTTGCGTTTGATTGAAAGCACTTCCGTACCGGCGACGAATGGTACTGCTCTAGCCGACAGTCAGATAGGAGCACTGGGCATCGAAGCGGCAAAATTGCTTCAGGTCGAACAGTGTGCAGCAGACATCATAAACATGAATAAAGCAGGCGCTCGGAACGGCGAAGATCTGCAGATACTCGCCCTCGATCTGTATATGCTTGAAAAAATTCTCGGAGCAGCGCTGGAAGTCCGCCAGTTAGTTGACCGTATCGATCAAGAGAAACACTATCAATTTGACATCTTGCTGCCGCAATTGCTGCGCGTGCGCGATCGCGTCAACTTGCTTACCAACACGGCAACTTTCACTGAGATTGGAGTGTTGAAGAACATAGCCGGAGGAGCTTTCTACCATAAGAGAAACCAGACAGGGACCGAAACACTCTTAACCATGAACTCCATTGCGGTCCTTCTTTCGACCGCGAATTTGGCATATTCGAAACTCTACCGCCACAAGCAGGACTCAGAAGTCAACGTGCTCGCAAACGTTTTCAAATTCGATACACCCAACCAGTACCACTTCACTTCGTTGATTTCTTCGTACCTGGACGGTGTTCCCCCCGGCTCCGCCGACGGCACCACAAGAAAACAACAATTACTGACTCACTGGAAACAGTCAGGAATGTTACCGAACGCCGAACGAACGGAAAAAGCGCTCGCTTCGGTACCTGCAATGCACGACAAACGCGTAGAGAATATCGACCTGGTCAATAAGCGCGTGCGCATGCTGTTTGATTTAAGAGGGACCGTTGAAACGCTTGATGCAGGGCTTTTGCAACTGCTTACCGCTATAATTCTGCCAAAGTCAGCAAAAACTGCAGACAACAGAGTTGATATGCAGTTGGCATTGATAAAACGAACCATGCAAAATACCCTGGAGATCCGCAGCTCATGCGATCAAATAGACAATGAACTTTCGCACGAATACACGGCGAAAGGAGCGATCCTTGCGGCACGCAGTCGCGCCATTCAGTACAACAATATTCTAAACTTCACTCAATCAGGTACACTCGGTGTTATATCTCAAGGTCTGGCTTTAAACAACCGGGTGAACCAAGCCAACACATTAGACCTGATCTCGGGATCTGCGGTCCTGGTATTGTCCTCGGCTGCGCTGCTTCAGCAGAGGCTCGGCAGTAGACCAACAAAACCCGAACTAAACATGCTTGCGCATGTGCTCGTGCCTGGAACCACTAACAAAGAATATATTCCCCCCTCTGTGTGGCAGTACTTGAATTCGTCGTCCACGTCAAACGGTTTAACAAGACGAGAATCATTGATTGAACGCTGGAAGAATTCGGGTGTGATCACGACAAACTTGAAGAGTGAGCGTAATTTGAGCAAGCTTTCGGCGTCCGACGAAACAACTAAGAAAGAGAGTGTTCAGCTCATCTCTGATCGAATCGTGATGTTGCACGACCTTCAAACCACAATCGAATCGATGGACAAACAGTTAGTAAAATCACTGAAAGAGGACCGGCCAACTACGACCAATCAGGCTCCCTCTCTGGACCGCAATCCCTGAGGACTATATGACTCAATCTCCTGCACATTCCCCCCCGTCATCAGCAGACACCGTGCACCTGACAAAAATGTCGGTTAACGGTGGCGATGTTGGTGAGCATGTTAATTGGCTCGCACGTTTAATGATGGTAGGCGTGGGAAGCGGTACGGTCTTATCCGCAGAAATCATTCCGTCCAGTTCGCCGGACGAGAATGTCTGGACTTTGGTGCAGCGATTTCACGATGAGCAGTTGATTGCCGAGTGGAAAGCGAATCCGGACCGTTCGAAATTGTTGAATGAAATGGCACCAAAACTCGAACGAAACGAGATCGTTTTAACTGATGCCCTGAGTTCCACATATGGCACCGTCGGTAGTGTCGCAGTCGCGATTGTGACGAACGTGAAATCTGGTTTGGAATCGACTTATCTAGAGTTTGAAAAACAGTTTCAATCGGCCCAGGCGAAACAGCGTGGTTATCGCGGTGTTTATTTGCAACCACCAACGAAAAAAACTCCGGGCATCTGGACAACGTTGATTCGCTTCGACTCACCAGACGCACTCGATGAATGGTTCGTTTCAGAGGAGCGCAGAAAGCTATTGACGCTTGCAGAACCAGTGGTGAGCTCCACGGACATCCAGACCATGGAAGGGTCGTTTCCCGGCTGGTTTCCTGCCCAGGATAAAGGTGGGAAGGGACCGCCCAACTGGAAGACGGCAATGTTGATTCTTCTGGGACTGTATCCGATCGTCATGCTCGAGATCCGCTACCTGAACCCGGCACTGCATGATCTAAATCCGGCAGCGGCCAACTTTATTGGCAATATAATCAGCGTGGCTCTGACGACATGGGTCACCATGCCGCTCGCCATCAAAGCTTCAACACCGTGGCTGTTTCCGAAGAAGGACACACCCGCGTGGGTTAGTCCGGTAAGTTTCGCACTGGTGCTTGTAATTTTCGCGTTAGAGATAGCGCTACTATGGAGGTTGCTCTAATGTCCGAATCAACAATCAATGCCCATGAGCTTCGCGGCGAAGCAGAAGTCACCTATTCGGATCAGCTAATTTTTTGGTTGAACGGCTCGCGCGTACAGATCGACAATCCGGACCCTTCGGTGATGCTGACTGAATATTTGCGCAAGGCGGGATACACCGGCACAAAGGTGGTTTGCGAGCAGGGCGGATGTGGTGCCTGCACAGTGATGATTTCACATAAAAGTCCTGTCGACGGCTCGCCTGTGCATCGTGCCATTAACGCTTGCCTGAAACCCCTCTGTTCCGTCGATGGCATGGTAGTGACAACGACTGAAGGCATCGGCAACGTACACGACGGACTGGACCCCACTCAGTTTTGTATTGCGAAATTCAACGGCAGCCAGTGCGGATTTTGCACCCCTGGATTCGTTATGAACACGCACGCGCTGTTGCAAAAGAATCCGAATTCAACCGAGCAAGACATCGAAGATAGCTTCGGTGGCAATCTTTGTCGTTGTACCGGATATCGTCCAATTCTCCACGCCATGCGCACTTTGGCGAGTGACTACAATCAGGCTTGCGATCAAACACAAAATTGTCTGGTGGATCCTTCTTTTAAAGTCCATTGCAAATCTGCGCTCACACCGATCAACCTCGACGAACTACCTTCGCACGATTTGCCAATGCGCGATCTGCACTTCACCGGACACGGAGCCGAGTGGTTTCGGCCGTCAAGTTTGAAGCGGGTGCAAAATCTGAAGAAGAAATTCAGTAAGGACTACGGCAAAGCGAATGTCAAGTTAGTAGTGGGCAACACTGCATCAGGCATCTATCAAGATGAAAAGCCGCGTGTCTTTGTCGATTTGACAGCGATACACGAATTGGCAGAGATTCGCGAGACAAACGATGGGCTTGAAGTTGGTGCAGCCGTGCCCATTCAAGAGCTGCTTGATTTTGTCGCCACAGTGATAGCTAAGCGCAGTCCTGATCAAACAAGAGGCTTGCAGGAATTAAAGCGACACGGTGCATTCGTTGCCGGATACCAGGTGAGAAGCGCAGGCAGCATTGCCGGAAACATCTTCATGACTCGCGACCACGCCGACCATGGCGGTCCGTTCCCTTCTGATATATTCACCATATTTGGTGCCTTGGGTGCGACGCTGACCATTGCCTCGGATGAATTTGATGGTGGCATGAAGACATGGCTTTTGACAGATATGCCTGCCGTTTCTTCTCTGCCGGACGACGCAGTTATTTTATCCTTTCACATTCCCTTCACGCGTCAGCGCGAGTATGTACAAACATACAGAATCGCCCGCCGAGTGCAGATGGCGCACCCGATTGTCAACGCTGGATTGCGCGTCCGCCTGGATGAAAATGGCAGCGTATTGCCTGGCGAAGTTTGCATCGTCTTTGGTGGCTTAGCTTCACTCAACTGCCGAATGCCGAAGACAGAGAAGTTTGTCGCAGGCAAACCCTGGAACAACGAAACCCTCTCGGCTGCGCTCGACACGCTGTCCGCCGAAGTCACCGAAATAACCATTCCAATGGAGGAAGAGGGCTTCACCAATGAGTATCGAATGGGGTTGGCGCTGAATTTCTTCTACAAATTCTTCTTGCATGTCGCCATGGCAGTGACACCATCTCTGGTGTCGCCTGAAAATCAATCGGGCGCATTTCACGACGAACGGCCGCTTTCTCAAGGCCGGCAGGAGTATCAAGACCATCCCGAGCTATACCCCCTGACCCAGCCCATTATCAAACGTGCAGCATTCGTGCAAGCATCAGGCGAGATCAAATACACCCTGGACATGACACTACCTGTCGGTGGCTTACACGGTGCCATGGTAAAAAGCAGCCGCCCTCATGCCAGATTTTCATTCACTAAAAACGTGACTGGACTCAGTGCGTTGAAGGAACTCATGGCTAAACAGTTTCCTGGCTTCAAGGACCTGATTACTTGCGAAGACGTTCCCGAAGCTGGACAGCGTTATATCGGACTCAATGATGATGACCCTATTTTTTCGGACAAGATTGTCACTTCGGTAGGTGCTCCGATCGGCATGGTATTGGCGGAATCTATTGAGATCGCACGCGAAGCCTGCAAGTTTATCGAGAGAGAATGCATACAGTATGAGGATCTTCCCGCCGTCATCACGCTGGAGGAGGCTATCAAACAAAATACGGCAATGCCAGTGGTGCGTAAGGCCAAGGATGAAGATGAGGATATCCAACAACGCATTCCGACCATCACGCGCGAAGGCAGCAATATGGAGTGGCTGGAAAATCCGAAAACACCGCTTCCTGGAACCGAAGTAGTATCCGGCACTTTCCGCACGTCATCTCAAGCACACTTCTATCTGGAGAATATGTGCGCCCTGGCAGTGCCAGGACCGTACGATCAAACGACCGTCTATTGCTCGACACAGAATCCCAATGGCACGCAAGCCTCAATTGCGCGCGCACTCGGAGTAAAGAATAATCAGGTCTCCATCGTCATTGAGCAAGTTGGTGGCGGCTTTGGTGGCAAGCAACACCGTGCCAATATCGTCGGTGCGCAAGCAGCGGTGGCGGCGCGCAAAGTCAAGAAAGGCGTTCGACTGATGTATGACCGCTCTACGGATATGCAGGCCGTAGGCAAACGGCATCCATACTCGGGTGAGTATCATGTCGCCTACACACGAGACGGCATCATCAAGGCTATGCGCATCGATCTGAATTCAGATGGCGGAGACACCTACGACTGCACTTTCGCAGTTATGGATTCTAGCCTGCTCAATGCCGACCAGGCATACATGATTGAAACGTTGCAGGCAAACGGAACGGCATATAAAACGAACAAGGCGAGCAACACCGCGTTCCGTTCATTCGGTGTAGTTCAAGCCTGGGCGATCACCGAAAATGCAATCGAGCATGTAGCCTGGAAATTGTCGAAGGATCTCGGACGCAAGGTCACCGCCGAAGAGATTCGCTACAAAAACATGTATCGCAACGGCACAAAAGATTCCTGGGACGTGACACACTTCGGACAAGAACTCGATTTCTGCAATATCCGCGACATCTGGGATGAACTCTACAAATCATCCGATTTCGAGAAACGTCAGAAAGAGGTTGAGGAATTTAACCAAAAAAACCGCTGGCGAAAGCGGGCAATCGTTATGGTGCCACAAAAGCATGGGATCGGATTTACAGAACCTCGTGGTTCCTTAAATTCATCGAGCGCGATGGTGACAGTGAACATGGCAGATGCGTCCGTGCTCGTCTATCACGGCGGTGTAGAGATGGGACAAGGCGTGAATACGAAAATTGCCCAGCTCGCGGCGAACACGCTCGGCATACCACTATCGATGGTGCGGGTTGGTGGCAATAATACTGATACCATTCCAAACGCACCGGCAACAGCCGCATCGACCGGATTTGATTTGAACGGTGGTGCAGTAGAGCAAGCCTGCCGCGTCCTGCGCAAACGGCTAGAGGATCTGTGCCGCGATTTGGAGCAGTTTACGCCGCATAATCGCATTGAGCACTGGCGAACCAATTGGTCAGAGAAATGGCCTGAGATAGTCTTCAAAGCCTGGTTTGAACGGGTCAATTTGAGCGTCGCCGAATTATATAAAACACCACACTACAAGGGACCGACAGAGCGCAACCCGCGCGGCAAGCCGTTCCTCTACTTCGCTTATGGCGCTGCTGTTACAGAAGTTGAAATCGACGTTCTCACCGGTGAATTCAAAATTCTCCGTGCTGATGTCGTTTGCGATGTGAACAAATCGCCCAACCCGGCGATCGATATTGGGCAGCTCGAAGGCGGATTCGTCCAGGGCATCGGCTTCGCCACAACAGAGGAGTTGATTTACGATCACGACGGCAAGTTGGTAACGGACAACATCTGGAGCTACAAGCCGCCGTGCACTAAAACTATCCCAATTGATTTCAGAGTGCGTTTGCATCCAGTCGACGAAGCTCGCAATCAGCGCGAAGCGCTTGCCGAGAAGCACGCTGTGAAGATGTCGAAGTCGTTCACAGAGTCTTCCTACACTCTGGGGGCTTCAACATACATTGCCATTAAACAGGCTATTAAAGAAGCTCGACAGCAGCTCACCGGGGAGAATGAATGGCTTGACATGGATTTACCTATGACTTGCCAGCGGATTCAAAACCTTTGCGCGGTTTCTAAGGAGCACCTGACTCTCTAGTATTTGAGATGACTGGCTAGTTGATCGCGGGATTAAGCCTCCGCGATTTTGAAATTTCCAAAATTGACAGCCTCCAGTTAAAATTGGGGGGCTAATGAAAAGTGGGAGGTCTACATGTACGCTGGCGTTAAATACGAAAAGCTTGAAAAGGAGTTTGAAGAGTCGTTCGAGCGCGAACCGTGTTCTTATTCATGGGGCTTCTTTGCCTATGATGATACTTCAACAAATGCTGGAGGCGGTGCTGGTAATTTCAGCTGGTTCGATAAAAAAGAAGACTTAGTCCAATTCTTGCAAAAGTTTCCGCTGCTAGCGCACAGTTTAGGAACTGTTGATGCTGAGTTGTTCGAAAAGGCAAAAGATTTTCTATCGTCTGTCACCACTGAGAGCTTAAATCACAGGGTAATCGATGAACTCAATCAACTCCTTCGTGGTGTGGAGCAAATACAATGGTTCGGTCAACTCTCAGACTTATTGTCGGGAGACACTGAATTTGCACAAGGGCTTCGCAAGTTTTATTCTTCATCTACTGAGCCACTATCAAAAACGCATATTCCTGAGTTCGCAGAATTTTTGCGAAATTGGGGTCATTAACGTCACCCTATGCCACCTCTGTTCGCGTCATGAACCTAAGGGCGTGCGCAGAGCAGCTCAAGGCAGCAAAGAAAACTTTCTCGCGTTTAGTTAAACAAATACTGTGAGGTTATTGCAGCCAATAAACGGCGAACAGAAAGGGGCGCCATGCCTCAGGTAGATGTCGATTCGCTCAAGTATCTAAACACGGCGTTGCCTGCCCATCGGCCGCTCGCTACAACTGCGGTCAGGAGATAACCACCAGTTGGTGCCTCCCAGTCGAGCATCTCACCGGCGACGAACACCGAAGGAAGCTTCTTTAGCATCAAATTCTTATCTACCGAGTCGAACGTAATACCACCTGCAGTGCTTATAGCATCCTCGATTGAATGCACTTTCGATGTTCGTACAGGTAGCGACTTGATGATTTTAGCCAGAGCCTTCGAGTCACTCAGGACCTTTTTGTCAGCGAATTCAAAGACGAGAGCCCTCTTAAGTGCGTTGTCTCCAAGGCATGTCTGCAAATGCCGAGAGAGCGACCGAGAGCCGCGTGGCTTAGAGAGTACTTTGGTAACTCCCTCCAGACGGCGACCAGGCAAGAGATCCAAATAGAATGTAGCTTCACCTCTATTGACGATAGAGTCTCGCAACCTTTTCGAGAACCAGTAAATTAAGCTACCCTCAACTCCATAATCGGTGACGAGAAGTTCACCATCTCTTGTTTCTTTGACGCCCTCGATATCAGTAAAAGTCAACGATACCGCTTTTAGTGGCACGTGTTTAAACCGCTCGCGCATGTGTTCGCTCCACGGTATGTCGAAACTGCAATTGGCAGCCTGAAAAGGTTCGATTTCAACGCCGCGATCTTTCAATATGGTAGACCAGGCGCCGGTAGAACCAAGCTGCGGCCAACTTGCTCCACCTAGGGCTAAAACTGTTGCATCAGGTTTCCTTTCCACGATTTGGTCACCGAATTCGAATACGATAGAGCCGTCTCCGCTAAATCCCTGCCACCTGTGATTTTGATAAAAACGGACACCACTTGAACGAAGCCTATGCACCCAAGAGCGGAGCAGTGGAGCTGCTTTCATTTCTTTCGGAAATACACGACCTGAAGAACCGACGAAAGTATCGATTCCCAGCTGATGAACCCACTGGCGAAAGTCCTCTGGACGAAAACTGTCGAGAAACTCTTGCATAACTTTTTGGCGCTCTCCATAACGAGAGCAGAAAGAATCAAACGGCTCACTATGGGTGATGTTCAAGCCACCAAGTCCGGCACGAAGAAATTTACGACCGAGCGTCGGCATGGAATCGAAGACTTCGACGGCGACGCCGGAACACGCCAAAACCTCCGCAGCCATGAGACCGGCTGGACCGCCTCCGATAATTGCGACAGTTTTACCCATAGTCAAGCTTTAACTCGATTTCGAATATTTCGAACTCAATCTCGCACAGTAGTCGTGAGCGATATCGATCGCCATCTTCATCACTCTCTCAAGTGCCTGATGGTCCTGCTGAGACATCAGTGGTGGCGCATTTGTTCTTGTGTCTTCGCTCATAGTACTCGCGCTGCACTCCAGGGAACTTTGTTATTAGGTAGAGTAAACCATTAATCTTACTCCCAGGTTGATAGTTTTTCGCCATCTGTTAAGCATGGTCAGATGCAAAAAAAAACAAATCAAGGGAGTTGATTTTTCCGACCAATGGAACCACAAAATTGGGTGCCACCGTTTATACAACTGTTTTATTTAGAAGTTCAGTCAGTCGGCAAATCACTAACCGAGCAAAGATGCAGTAATATGTTTTTGTTTAATTACGCAGTCATTGAGTTAGATCAAATTTCAGGGTGACGAGCATGACGCAGCAACTAAAAGCCGGTAGTTTAGACGACCTTGATTTGAACGACCTTCTTATGAAGGTAGTAATACCATTCAAACAGCATTCGTTTAAGTCGCTCGAATTGCTAAAAGAGAGCGATGAAGAGCTTGACCTGAGCCTCTCAAGCAAAAGCAAGAAGCTCAATAACGCAGAGATAATTAGCATCTACAAGTGCAAAGGTCGGATAACAAAAATCGATCGACACGTGAAAGGTGCAGAGGTAACGTTTCAGCTTGAGGCACCACCAGAAATTTCAACCATCACACTTTAGGAAAAGCAACCCCTAGAGAACGAACTAAAATCCCGAGTCGTTTAGATCAGGAGAAGCATTTTGGTCTGACGAATTGCTTTCTGAAAATCTTCTCTGTCCCGGCGAACTGCTTCGATTGGCGTCATTTGGATCGCCGTAGCGGCTCTGATCTGATGCGGCTGACTGATAGCGACCTGTCCGAGCGCTAGAACCACTCCTGCCTGAGTTTCCACGCGCGGCTCCGCCAGCTCCTAGCTGTCCAAGCTTGGCTTCAAGATCTCCAAGTCCAGACATGTCCGTGGACAAACTGCTCATACCTTCACTCATGCGTGCTGAGCCGCTTCGCCCAAAGGAACTGTTGCTCTCAATAGAGCTGCTTTCGCGAGGTGCGGAATTACTCCAGTCACTCTCGCCGTCATCTCGCATCTTTGCACGACTGATCGAAGGTTGTCCTGGTTTGACGTGCGTCAGCTTCGACCAGGCGATACCACTCACGGTGCCGTCTTTTTGAGGCTTCATGCGCAAGAGCCAACTTTCGTTTGAGTCCATATCTATCGCGCAAATTTTTTCCTTGTTCGTAACAAGCAGAATTTTATGAAGCCCTTGCAAACCAGGAAGGTCGACGGCAACGTCATATCTGCGTTTA
Organism: uncultured Candidatus Obscuribacterales bacterium; assembly: GCA_964600935.1. GTDB lineage: Bacteria > Cyanobacteriota > Vampirovibrionia > Obscuribacterales > Obscuribacteraceae > JADYXR01. The sequence goes on along the minus strand of CAZRMH010000104.1, from coordinate 640 downwards.
TTTATAGTTACACTGATGGTCGGAAATTTTTGATCAATAGTGAACGCAGCAGGTTCATTATGCACCATCAACGGTTGCCACCGTTGTGCAACGTTTGATGCGTTAGCTCCAAGCTCCGCTGTTTCTAAACAAGACATTTCCACAAATGATTTGAGCACCGTTTGCGGTATCGTTCTCTCATCAACGACGTCAACCACAGGAATGCCGGCACCGCCCATGGTGGTGAGCTCTGCGTTAGACTTAATCGCCGTTTGCATTCGCAACTCAGGAGGTGCCACCATCATCCGATCCTTTTCGATACCGGTTTTCTCTGGTGGCAATTCTCGAACGCTTTTAATTGCAGCGCCTTTCATGGGATTGCCGGGATCATATTGCTCGAACAGCTTGATTGCGGCTTTATACACGTTGGAAGCGTCGTCCGCGCGTCCAAGCAGTTCCAGACAACCCGCCTGATTGTATAAACACTCCGCACGAGCTCTTTCCTGCCCTGGACCGAGTTTTGCGGCACTTGATTTGAAGAGAGCCTCCGCGGCAGCGTAATCCTTCTTCTCAACAGCCATCATGCCGTTTCTGTAGCTTGGAGAACCTTCCATGATGTACTCAGTTGCTTCAGTCCCGCCTTGCAAAACACGCCGAACGG
>CAZRMH010000103.1:19594-21158 GCA_964600935.1 uncultured Candidatus Obscuribacterales bacterium | reverse complement strand
GCAATCTCGCGCCCTTAGCGAATACTCTAAAGCGGCTGGACCTCGATTCTTGCAAAGGTATTGATGACAGCGGCTTAGCGTCCGTCATCGAAACGCTGCCCAATCTCGAGGAGCTTTTTCTTGGAAGTTCATCAGTCACGCCGAAGGCGATTTCGAGTTTAACTAAGTTGACCGGATTGAAAAGATTATGGCTGAGCTCACTGGATGTTACTGATGAGGAAATTAAGGCGCTTACTTCCAGGCTGCAGTTCGACCTGTTGGATTTGTCCGACTGTAAGAAAATTACCGATAAAACCTTCGAGTATCTGATGCCGCAAAGAAATTTGCTGTATCTTGAACTAATGGCTTGTCCGCGAATCACTGTCGAAGCTGCTGATCGGTTTCAACAATCTCACACACGGACCAAGGTGATTCGCCAGGACTCTCAAGCTGCGAATCCAATTTTCGACACAGGTGTTTACGACCCTCCGCCGGACCTGAGGTCCGGTGACCATTACTGAGAGATTAGCTGTTTGATTTTTTCAATCAGTTCTCTGGATTCCTCGGTGTAGGCATAGTCCTGACACTTAAGAAGCATGGTCTGCAGTTTGCCTTTGCGATTTGCGATTAAGCAGTCTGGTTTGCCTAGATAATCTGCGATGGCATCGCCGATGGTGGCAGCTAGTTGGCGAGACTGACGTTTGTAAATGAACGTCATCAGTTCTGACAATACTTCCACTGCGGCTTCGTTGTACATGTATAAAACGCCGCGCAGGTTGCGTTCCAGATAATCGGAAATCGCTGTCGCTGAGCGCTCTCGATTATTGGTCAATTCGTTTTTCAGCACTTCGCATAGGGCTTTGAGGAATCGCAAATCCGGTGGCACTCGCACGTTTGTAATTGCCGGCATAAGCCGCTCCGCAAGAGTAATGGCGACGTCGTAGCGTTCTCTACGGATCGAGATATAAGCTTCGAATGCCACCGCCCGCATGGTGGCATAGTGATTCCAATCGAAAGCGTTACTGCAGATCGTCACTGCCTTGTGCGCGGCTTCGTCTGATTGATCTTCCACTCCGCGTGCCCAGAGCAGGTCAGAGATGCCAACCCAGATGTCGGCACATTTGGGGTGAAGACTGCTGAAGCTGCCTTCGTAAACTGCCAGCGCTTTTTTCAACCGTTCGGTGGCGATGTCGTACGATTTTTTCGCAACCAGCAAATCCGAATATGTCATTAAGAACGCGCCATAGACAGGGTCTTTGCGAAGAGCGACATTGGCTTCGACAATCTGCGCGCCGCGCTCGATCACTGCTTCTGCTGCGGTGACTTTGTTTTGATTAACGTAAAACGCACCCAGTGCGTTGAGGGCTGCCAGAAGATCGGCTGATTGTGGTCCGGATTTTTCTTCGGTCAGTTTGACAATGTTTAAAAATGAATCTTCAACGCGCATGATCTTGCCTTGAATCAGTTCGAGATTGGCCATCTGGATCATTGCTTCAAGCGTTTTTTCACTCAATAGTCTTGATCTGGAACCCTCATCGAGATCGATCACGTCGTTTAATCGCGACACGGCTTTGGCTGGGAAACC
>CAZRMH010000103.1:0-19584 GCA_964600935.1 uncultured Candidatus Obscuribacterales bacterium | reverse complement strand
ATTTGCGTAGCCGAGATGGAGTTCTTTGCTGAGCTCAATATCGGGTTCAGCCATCGTGTCGATTACGGCTTCAGCCTGCCGAAAAGACGTGCTGGCCGGTTGCAGTTTTCCGAGTTCAGTTTCGATTTTTCCTTGAATAATGTAGAGAATAGCGATCTCTGGTTTGTACTTCACTTTGTCTGGTTGCTTTTCAAAAACGTGCAGAGCGTTGGCCGCGTTTTTCTCCGCATCGACATATTTTGCGATCGACAAATAAATCGATGCCATATTCACTTCGCAGCGAGCGAGCAGCAGGTCGGTGGGGCGACCGTGTTCACGAAGCAAGTCCAAACCGCGCATCTGAGCCATTTGCGCTTGTTGGAATGAAAACTGTTTCATATAGACCAGCGAAAGTTCTTCGAACATGCGGGCTGCCAGATCGACATCTGCCTGATCGCGTGCGACGAGAACCTCGAGTGCTCGTCCCAGGCATTTTTCCGCCGACGCATAATTGCGCGCCTTTTTGTGCATCAAACCTTTTTTGAAAAGCGGCTGGACAAGCGAAATATCAGAAGTTCCGTGCCACGATTCGAGAATCGAAATCGCCTTGTCGTAGTGCTTTTCACTGGCTCTGATATCGCCGAGTTCGTTATGAAGATCAGCTAGTTTGACGTGAATCTGTGAGACCTGGACGTGATCCTCTCCGTGAATGCCGTGCAGCAACTCAAGCGCCTTTTGTAGATTCTTTTTGGCGCCTTCATAGTTCCCCATCTGTTTTTCAACGGAGGCGAGGGTGACAAGCAACACTGGCGAAATGTCCGTTCCGTTTTCAAAACTCTTATTTAGAACATTCAGAAAGCCAGTCAAAAACGCATGTCCGGTTGCCAATTCATTAGTAGCAGTGAAACTTTGCGCAGCTTGTTCACCGGCCCAATAGCTCTGCCAGATCATTTGCGGTGGTACGCGATCGATCAATGTTGCGGCTGATTTAAATAGACGGCTGGCGGTTTTGTGCATTCCAAGCCAGGAGAACGCATTGGCGATTTCCAGGAGCAGGGTGAATCGTCGAGCATCCTTTTGGGCGGCCGAAAGTCGCGCGAGGGCGGCTGACTGGTCGAGTTCGCCGTTAATCCAATCGAACTCAGGCAGTAAGGTTCGCGGACCTGCCATCTGGTGCAACTCGAAATCATTCGGATCCGGTTCTGGTGCCTGCCAACCCAGTGCGTCCATCCAGATATCCAGCGCTCGCCGGATATCGAGTGTCGCCGCCTGGGTGTTGTTTTGCGCAGCCTTAATTTCAGCTAAAAGCCTCAGAGCCGAAGCTGTCTGGGTGTGATGAAAACCAAAATGTTTCTCACGGAGCTTCATCAGTCCCTGTCCGACTTTTTGGGCATTGGCGAATTCGCCCATTACGAAAAGAAGCCGAACGTTGAGGGTCAAGAGATCCTGATAAGTCGGGTTCGTTTCGTCGGCAATGCCGGTGAGGGCTCGCCTGTAATGACGTTCAGCTTCCATATACTGCCCGGTTATGTGCGTCTGAATGGCCCGTTCGGTATTTTTAGCTATGTCAGTGGACTCAGTCACGACGATGCTCCAGTGGTGAACGTTCAGTCAGTGCAATGCTTCTTTGGTTAAGCACTCGTTTCTCGACAAATATCTCTCTATAGATCTTGACGATAACAGCGACTTTCTAACAGTCATCATATATAATTTGGGACCTGCACACATCAGTTTTTAGAGTTACAGCTAATGTTAGCTGACCACCCTGAGACGTTTGGTGAATTGCCCAATTCATTGCCAAGTTTCTCGCGGTCACGGATCACCAGGTCGCTGCCTTACAGATCCCACAATGAAACCACGACTGCCACTATCTCTGATGTTGTTGTTTGGCTCTAAAGGACAAACATATCGTTTCACAGGCATGGCCGCGGTCGTTCTCGTCGCCATCGGTTTGTTTGTCTCGTCGTTCACCAGCGGCTGTACGGCACTTTCGGTCGGTAATCGCGACCTGGCGAAAAACGTCTACGTCGAGCTGGTCGATTGGCACATTTCCGGTTTGTGGATTTTTAACACGCCGATTTGCTGGATTCGGGTCTGCAACTACAACAGCGTGCCGATCAAAGACGTCAGAATCAAGTACAAAACTTTCGGTTATAACGGTCAGGTTCTGTCGGAAGGGACTTACACGATGGAAGGTGAAGTCGGACCGCGATCGGTGAAAAACTTTGCTGAGCAAACCGTTGGTGTGGTCGACCTGGAAAGCGACATGCTCAGTATCGAACTCGACGCCGTCGAGCAGATGTAGTTTTTGGACTGAATCTCTCGATTCGTATGAAAAACAATGGTATCGCATTTGGTGCGAGGCTTGGCGGTGGGCGTGATTGAGACGAAGGACCGTTATTGAGATTTGGCGTCGCTGGCAGGATTTGCCTGCGGCGCAGAATATTTCACATATCCGAGATAGCCGAACACGACGGTCAAGATGACAACGATGAAAACGGCCGCCACTTGGGAGGCGTAAGTTTTTCCAGAAATGATAATTTTTACGTTGGATGGCGCATCACCGGATTGGACGGCGAGCAAATCATCTCGGAACTCTTTGACGCTTTGATATCGCTGCGATTGGTCCTTTCGCATGCATTGTTCGATCACATTCCGCACCCTCGCCTGTGCCATTGTCAGTGGTATCGCTGGCGGGTCGCCGTTGACATGCGCCATCATCACTTCCAGTGAGCTTTCGCCTGTGTAAGGCGCACTACCTGTGATTGCTTCGTACAGCACGCACCCCAGCGAATAAATATCGGATCTGGTGTCGACGTTTCTTCCCAAACATTGCTCCGGACTCATGTAGCTTGGTGTGCCGAATATCTCACCGGTGCGAGTCAGGTTTGGTTTGTCATCGCCATCGGCTTTAACCAGTTTTGCAATTCCGAAATCTACCAATTTCACGCATTCAGTGCCGTCTTTTTCTTTGACGATAATGATGTTGCCTGGCGTAATGTCGCGGTGAATGACGCCGCGTGAATGAGCATGTTCTAAACCGTGAGAGACTTGTGAAAATATTTCCAATGCGCGCTCGACGGTCAGCCGTTTTTCGTCATCGAGAAGTTTTGCCAGGCTGACGCCTTCAATGTAATCCATTACTAAGTAGGAACGACCCTCGCTGTCGATACCGAATTCATTGACTGCGCAAATATTGGGGTGGCTCAAGGCGGTGGCGGCTTGCGCTTCTTGCTGAAATCGTTTGACTGCAGGTAGGTCATAAACGAAGCGAGGCAAAATATATTTAACTGCGACAGTGCGGTTGAGCAGCATGTGAGTGGCTTTGTAAACCTGGCTCATACCGCCTTCGCCGATCAGTTCGAGGATGACATAATGTCCGCCGATGATCTTGCCGACCAACTGGTCGCGGTCCGGGTCGGCTGGCGATGCGGCCTGGAGCTTGTCATGGTAAGTCAGCCGCAGGTCAGCGAAACGAGGATCTTCTTCATCCTCTTCCTGAACGGTTTTTTCTAGTTTAACGTCGTCGTCCGACTTGCTGACCATTGGAAACAAGCTGCTTTCTATAATTCACTAACAGAGAATACTCTGTAAAATAGCAAATGTGCAATAGCAAAAACGCGTCCAGCCCACGTCTGAGAGGTCATCATCATGTCGCAGAGTCTAAGCAGTATCTTCCACCTTGGCAAAGATACGACCGCTTACAGGCTGCTAAGCAAAGATTACATTTCTCAAGAATCATGGCGCGATCACAAGTTGTTGATAGTGAAACCTGAAGCCATATCGCTTTTGGCTAAGGAAGCTTTCAAGGACGTCTCACATCTCCTGCGCAAGGAACATCTTGAGATGTTGAGCGGCATTTTGAAAGATGAAGAAGCATCACCTAACGATCGTTTCGTTGCCATCGAACTTTTGAAAAACGCCAGTATCGCGGCAGGCGGCACATTGCCGATGTGTCAGGATACAGGCACGGCGATCGTTGTCGCTCACAAAGGCGACAGGGTCTGGACCGAGAGCGATGATGGTGAGGCGATTCAGGAAGGGATCAAGAAAACCTATAACGAATGTAATCTTCGATACAGTCAAATGGCGCCGATCTCGATGTATCAGGAGGCCAACACCGGTAGCAACTTGCCGGCGCAAATCGAAATTTATTCTGATCCAGGAGATGCTTACGAATTTTTGTTTATCGCCAAAGGCGGCGGTTCTGCCAATAAGACGTTTCTTTTCCAGGAAACAAAATCTGTTTTAAACCCAGAATCCCTGACAAAACTTTTGACCGAAAAAATCGCCGGATTGGGAACGTCGGCATGTCCTCCGTATCACCTTGCAATTGTCATCGGTGGTCTTTCGGCCGAGATGACATTGAAAACGGTGAAGTTGGCCAGCTGTCATTATCTTGACTCGCTACCGACCGAAGGTGACAAGAGCGGTCGCGCTTTTCGAGATACCGCTCTCGAGAAAGAAGTTTTGGAGATTACGCGGAAACTGGGTATCGGCGCACAATTCGGTGGAAAATATTTTTGTCATGATGTGCGTGTGATCAGATTACCTCGTCACGGTGCCAGCTTGCCGATTGGAATCGGTGTCTCTTGTAGCGCCGATCGTCAGATTCTAGGTCGCATCGATGCCAATGGAATCTGGCTTGAGCAGCTGGAAACCGACCCGGCAAAATATCTGCCTGAAGTGGAACCGACTGAGCTTGGTTCTGACACAATCAAAGTTGATTTGACGAAACCGATGAAAGAGATTTTGGCTGGATTAGCTGGCAAACCGCCTGGAACGCGCTTGATGCTTACCGGCACATTGCTCGTTGCTCGCGATATCGCGCACGCTAAGTGGAAAGAAGCCCTTGAGCGTGGTGAAGAATTGCCTGCGTACACTAAGGAACATCCGATCTATTATGCCGGTCCAGCGAAAACGCCAACGGGATATGCCTCAGGTTCATTCGGGCCCACAACTGCAGGGCGAATGGATTCTTATGCCGATCTGCTGATGTCTCGCGGCGCCAGCTTGATCACGTTAGCCAAGGGTAACCGCGGCAAAATTGTCAAAGACTCGTGTGGAAAATATGGTGGCTTTTATCTCGGCACCATTGGTGGTGCCGCTGCTCGATTGGCACAAGATTCGATCAAAAAGGTAGAAGTGATCGACTATGCTGAACTTGGAATGGAAGCAGTGTTTCGTGTAGAGATCGAAGATTTCCCAGCCTTTATCGTAATCAACGATCAGGGTGAAGACTTCTACAGCGACATCGCGGAAAAACGGGTGGCGCTCGCTTCATCGAAATAGCCTGGGCCGGCAGTGATCATCCTCAATAACGAGAGGCTGATCTTACAAACCGATAACACGGTTCTGATAGATCGCATTACAGAAGGTTTTGCATGCTTATTGCACAAGGGAGATTAAGTATGGCAAGGCGAAGCTTTCGTTCTGCTGCCGCTTTAGCGTTGCTGTTTTTGAACATCAGCGTTCCTGTCGCGGCATGGGCTCATGATGCGGGTACGTCGGAAACCCCTGCGCGCGCCAGCAAGCCTGAGGGGTTTGCACCGGAGGCGTGGCAGGTCGATTCGCTTGCCACAGGGGACTTAAACAAGGATGGACTGCCGGATGCGGCATTGATCGTTTCATTCGAAGGTGGACCGAACGGTGTCGATCAGCGTCGTTTGATTGTCGCCCTCAAGAAGCGAGAAGGTGGCTACGAGAAAGCCGTCGAGAGCGATAAAGCTGTCGTGCTGGCGTGCGGTCCTTCGGGCGGTATTCCTTCAGTAGAGATCAAGAAGAATGTACTTGTGGTTCAGCATTACTGCGGTTCGAGAACGAGATACGCATATACTCACAAGTATCAATTGCGCAATGGTCAGTGGATTTTGATCGGTTATACCGCCAATTCGCAGGACACTATCGACCCTGATAAAGATCAAACTATCGACGTGAATACGATGACTGGAGAGCTTTCGTCATCGTGGCTGAACAATCATAAGACTGTTCGGGAGCGCATATTGGAGCTCTGGGCGGCACCAATTTCGTCTGATGAGCCATCTCCTTCCGACTGGGGCGCTCCAGCAGTTCGATTGACCAATGCGTCGTCGAAGTCGGGTTGCGCCGCGACACTGCAGGCGGTGCACTCCAAAAAGAAACTGTTTGTCAAAGCGCAGCTCGATGGTGATAAACATCCTACCGCAGGCGACGTTTGTTTAGTAGATGCCAACGGTCATGTGATTCCGTCCGAATCGTCGCGTGCCACTGTATACGGTTACATCGTAAACACATACGACCTTTCGGCTCAACCATTCAGAGATTTGATTTCGAAACAAGGAAGCAATGGCAATCAAGAACCGATTCTGAGGTTAAGCGTTGATGTTAAATCGTATCAAGGCGGCGCTCAAAAGCTTTCTACCAAATGTAAAAGTCAGCCCGGTGCAATTTTTTTAAGTAAAAACAAAGGCGCCCCGGAATTGAAAGATGTTGATTTAAGAGATGGTGATCCGGTTCATCCGTTTCTTCACTACGAGGCGCTTTAGAGAAATTAGGGAACTGGCTTCCCTGGCTGTTCTAAGTCCGAGTCCGGAAGCCAACATGCAGTTAAATTACGTAGAACGTCAAGATTGAAACTGGAATTGTTTCGCCGTTGCGATTGTTTTGTACCCAGACGACGCAATAGTACAGACCCGGCTTCCACTCAGGTTTTACATCAATAGAGACGCCGAATCCGTTACTGCTGATCGCCATCTTGTCAGGAAAAATTGTTGTCACTCGCGCATTTGGCAATCCGTACGAACCAGTTGCATTCATAGTCGCAACAGACATTGGTCTGGGAAAGTCTTCGTAAAAAACATCGATGCTTTGAGCTTTGAAACCCGGTGTGAGTGAGCCTGATACTCCTACACGAGTTCCGCGATACGCTCGTGCAGGAATTTTGCCGATGTTGCCGTACTTGTTGATGAATTCCTGGGCGGCACTAATGGTGGTGCCATCTTTGGATTTGCTCAATCCAATTCCGACGTGCGTGTGATCTTTATCGAGGACGTTTGCCCTGTGCAGAGGCGAGTTCATCCACCAGTTTTCGATGTTATATAACGAAATTCTGGTAAATGTCGCTTTCGGATCGGGGGTTTGTTGGCGGTCGATGTTGCCTACCCAGTAAACGTTTTCTGCGACATAATCAGTTCCACCGACAAGATTATAGCGTTGGGGCGGCTTGCTACCGTCCGGCTCGAAGTGTCCGCGAGCGCCGATGCGCATCATTTTGTCGGTATGCAGTTGACCCGCTTTCGAAGCAATCGCATCCAGGGCGACCGGAGCAAGACCGTTTCTTCGACGGTCGATATTTATCAGTTGAACCAGGTAGTTTCGAGCCTGCTGCACGTTCATCCGATCAAAACTTGCGGGTTCTTTAGCCCGTGATGTCGAGCCGCATAGGACCATCGACCAGACCAATGCGACGGTAAGTATCGGCGATGCAAATCGGCATGAAAAGAGGGGATGCACGGACAAACTCATGATTGAAGTAGGTTGACCAGTATACCAATCCTGCGCCGACAACTATAATGCTAGAAGGCGGGTTGGAATAGAACCAGCTTATGGCTGAGTTGCATAACAAGAGACTTTACAGTTGACCGAGGAAGCAGTAAATTCAGAACCTTCAGTCGATACTCAACGGCATGGCATAAGATTCGGCGAGTTTCTCGCGGCCCTCGATGCCCTTCAGCCGGAGGATCTCGCAGGCGCGCTGATGGCATCCAAGCAGCTAGGTATTCCGCTTGGTCGCACCCTGGTCGTCAGGCGGCTGATTTCCAACGAAGACCTCGGGCGGTTGCTTGAATTTCACGGACTCTACCGCCGCAACCTCTGCGATTTTGAGCACATCAGAGAAGCTTTCAATCTCTCCAAAGTGCAAGGACTCAACGTTAAAGAGTCGCTTGCGGCAATTGGTCTGTCGGTTGAAGAAATCGAATCCGTGCGTTTGGGTGAATTACTTTTAGCGGCGCAGCTTGTGGATGTTAATCAACTCAATAATGCTCTCGGTTTGCAAGATTTGTGCGGTCTGCCTCTTGGACGTGTGCTTTGCATTCACTTTAATTTTCCTTCGCAAATTATTGATGCCGCACTGAATTTTCAAACCGGCATTCGCCAGAAAACCATGACCTATGTCGATGCTGTCGACCAGCTTAAAATCATGCCGTTGTCTATTAATTCTGGTGCGATAAAACCAAATCTGGAGCTTGATTTTCGTGATTTGCTGATTGCCGGAAAAGTTTGCAGTGAAAGTGATGTGCAGACCGCGACTAATTTCGCGCTCGCCAATAACCTTCCGTTAGAACAAGTACTTGCTGGTTTCACCTGGATCGATCCGGCGCTTGTATCGGCGACATTGGGCTTGAGTAAGCTAGTGGACGGCGGTTACATCACCGGACACGAAGCTGTTGGTTTTCTCGTCAATACAGACCTCACCAAAAAGAAATCAGCTGACGATCACGAGCGGGAAAATCTCAATCTGCACAAGTTCTTGTTGGCATGCGGTTTTCTCACGCCCCAAGACATTAAAGAAATTGCTCGTTTAATCGTTACGCGGAAAAGCGAATTCGGCGAAATAATTGGTCGCACCATTGACGATACCACTCCGAAAGACGAATTGCAAAATCTTGTTTTTCAAGCTTTCTCGTCTGACGCAGTGCTGGCTGCTCTGCTCAGCAAAATGTTTGGCAGTGATGAACTGGTAATCGCGCACGCCAGAAATTTAGTCGATTTGCTCTCAATAAATGGTGCCTCCGTCGAACAAGCCATTCTGAGTTTCGCGGCAATCAGAAGGGACGTCGCAAGATTTAGTAGCTCATCAAGATAGATTTAGATTGTCGCCAATCTGATACTTTGAGCTAGAATTGTGACGTAGCGGATTTTTTTGACGAGAGGTCAGCCTCGATCGGCTGGATATGACGGACCCCCAAGAGACAGGCGATTTCAGCGATCAGAACGAGCCACTCGTCGCGGACAACCGAGCGGGTGATGTTCTTGCTGGTCGTTTTAAAATTAGAGACGTGGTCGTAAACAGCCCGTATGGCTCAGTCTACGCAGCTACAGATTTGTCGAACGGTGATTTAGTTCTGGTGGAAACCATTAAGTCGAGCATTCCGACGGGGCTGGATGCGTTTGCAAGACTTGCGAAAGGGTTCTCGCGTATCGAGCATCCCAATATTTTGAAGTTGATGTCTTATGAAGAGATTGATGCCAAACCATTTTTTGTTTGGGAGTTTGTGGACTTCGTTCGTCTTGAAGATCTGGTTCTGTCTGGAGGATTTCTCGAGCAGGAGTCAGAAATTTTTGACACCATCAGTCAGGTTTGCCGCGGATTGGAATTTGCGCATGGCCATGGTATTCCGCATGGATACTTGCATCCGCGCAACATTTGTCTTGCTGACATAAACGGAGAGATTCGTGTAAAAATTGCGCAGTTTGGATTTGCTCATATGCTTCGGCAATTGGTTTCTTTTGAAACTGCAGGAATTGTTTTGCAGCCCAAAAAAGAAAATGACATTTATCAACTCAGTGTTCTTACTTACTTCATCGTCACCGGAGAATCGCCCCAGCCAGGCAGATCGCTCGACGACATTCTTGATCCGCGTTCTGCCGATAAAGTCAGTTTTGAAACACTTGCTGATCACCGTCCTGATTTACGATCTTACGATGAGCTTCTGCAAATTCTCGATGACACTGCGGACCCGGACGAAGCCTTTCGCATTACTTCGGCCAAAGAATTCGAGGACGGTTTGATCGATTGGTATGAGTCGACGAAATCAGCTGGTGTAGCTCGTTCTGAAGTAGCCGAGAAGCTTGCGCAGGAGCCCCAAGCTCCGGAATCGCTAGTCAAGAAAAAGAAAAAGATTACGAACAACATGCGTACAACCGTTCGGCAAATGGTCAATTTGAAGTCTATTCAAACCAGCCAGGAAGGCACGGCTGTAATGAAACTCGCTAATATCGCGGCGGCTCAAGGTCCGCGTCAGTCGCCGGTTTCATCGGTTGTTCGCTTGTCGGTTGCACTTGTCGCGGTTCTGCTCGTAACCGGAACAGCGATCTATGCAGCCTTCTTTAGACCAAAAGAAATGACGGAAGCCTGGGTTGATGCTTCTCAAAGAATTGCCGGTGTAGTCAATCCTCGCAAAGATGATGACGAGATAACGATCGAGCCAGTTTCCATTCCTGAAATTGCTAGTGCACCACAAGTAGTGGCACCTGTCAATAAGCCCGCGCTCCTTTCTGGTGATTCGACCAAGCCCAAAAATAAGATGCCACCATTCGATCACAATATCTTGAAAGATCTCTATCGCCCTGACTACGTCGCCGGGAACAACGGAGGAAAGCGTGGCTTTCGAATTGAATATGATGAGTTTAATCCTGATTGGATTGCTAAATAGTTTTATGTCCGTCGTGGCGATTTGAGAAAGTTTTTTGAATCCGGTAGATTGATTTAGTATGACGGACAGTCTGAAACAAATTTTGAAGCGAGTGACGCCGCCGGCGAAGCAGACCGTGGCTGCGGACCCGCTGGTTGGAACGCGGTTGAACAATGAGTATCAAATTCTCGAACTGCTGGGGCAGGGCGCGATGGCGAGGGTTTATAAAGCTCGACAGATCACCCTGGATCGAACGGTGGCGATCAAAATTCTCACTACCGAATCACCTGATTTGGTGGCACGCTTTATTCATGAGATCAAAGTTCATAGCTTATTAAAGCATGCAAACGTGGTAGAAGCTCTTGATTGTGTAACTGACACGAGGACAGGTCAGACCTGTTTCGTCATGGAATATCTCGATGGTGCGTCGCTCCAGCAAGTGGTACGAGCGCACCCTGATGGAATGACGTCAGAAGAAGATATTTACTACGTCATCAGTCAGGTGGCGAATGCGTTGAACTATGCGCATCGCCAGGGCGTAATTCATCGCGATTTGAAACCAGCCAATCTCGTTTTTGTTGAATATCATGATCAGCTGCAAGTCAAAGTAGTCGACTTTGGCATGGCGCGTTTGCAAGAACAACTTCAACGTTTCACTAAGACTGGGCACATCGTCGGTTCGCCGCTGTACATGAGCCCAGAGCAGTGTCTGGGGAAGGAGCTCGACGCGCGGTCCGACGTCTATGCGCTCGGTCTTGTGACATACGAGATGGCGACTGGCAAGGCACCGTTTGCCAACGCCGCTTCGCTCTACGACGTCATGCAAAGTCATTGCGACCCTGACAAAATGCCGGAGCCTATCTCGGTCAAGAATCCAAATCTTCGGCTAAACGAGCGTTTGTACTCGATAGTCAAAACTGCGATGGCAACCAACCCGGATCGCCGATTCCAGAACGTCAAGCTTTTCGAAGATGCTCTGAGAGGCTGGTACGACGGTGTGAAGAAGGGGCTCACTCCTGACGAGATCAATCTCACACCGATTGAGTCTGGTTTTGTTTCAGACCCGCTCCAGGAAGTTGATACCAGCAAGTCGATTGATAATTTGCCCTCTTTGATCAAACGATCACAACAAGCGCACATTGCGCCACCGCGACCAGCTGTCGACGGCGGATTGGCGAAGAGTGTGAATGCTCGCAAAGCGTCGCCGGGCGCTTTTCCGTCTTCGTCTGCCATCGGTGCGCCGTCGGGTTCTATGACCGCGTCTCCTCGTGCCGAGGCCTCCGGCGCAGCCGTTCAACCGGCCGGCTTACCCGCTACACCGTCCGATGCCGGAGCAGCGTCGTCGACATCCGCACCATATGTGGTGTCGGGACCGGCTCCAGCGCGCGGCACTGAGACGCCCTCAGTCGCTGGTAGCGTTCATACCGACTGCGCTGCGACGACATCATCTTCGAGCGGGTCTCCATCGGCATTGTCAGACCCGTCATCCCAGTCGGACGTCCCGCCAGAGACAATGGCTGTACACTCGACGACGACGCAGGGCCCAGCGAGTGCGGGTGTGGCAATTCCCCTGGTCAGAGCAGAAGAGGAGAGGGCTGCGAAGGCTTCCTGGCGCATTCCCGAGATGGTGACCACCAATCATGGTGGCGGTTGGGGTGTAGTTGACGGGCAGGAACTGAGTTACATCCGGCAATCCGAACCGATGGTAGGGAGATTGTTGAACAACCGATATCGAGTTCAGGAGTTGATCGGCGAAGGCGGAATGTCGGTCGTTTATCGTGCCGAAGATCGAGAGACCAAAAAGATGGTCGCCGTGAAATCTTTGAAGTTCGTCGACGCTGAGCTTGCCGAGCGCTTCTCTCGCGAAATCAATTTGCACATGGAACTGAAGCATCCCAATATTGTCAAAGCAATGGAGCGAATTTCCACTGTCAATCAAACGTTTTTCGTTATGGAATTGCTCTCTGGAACAGTGCTTGAAGACTATCTCGAAAGGGAATTTCGCATTACATCGTTCAACGACATTTGCACTATCCTCTCACAAATTTGCGACGCGCTGGAATTTGCGCACGATCAGGACGTCATACATCGTGATTTGAAGCCGGGTAACGTCATGCTGGTCGATCAAGGTGGAAACTTGCGCGTCAAGGTTCTAGATTTCGGGCTTGCCCAAATTCAAGACGAAATGCAACGTCTAACTCGCACCGGAATTCTTGTCGGTTCGCCAGGATACATGAGTCCGGAGCACTGTCTTGGACAATCCCTGACTTGCCAGTCAGATATTTATTCGTTCGGCGTGTTGGCGTTCGAAGTGATAGCGGGTGAACTACCGTTTGTCGCTGATTCTGACATCGCTGTTTTAAGGGCTCATTGTGATATGAGCCTGCGTGCGCTGCCGATTTCCCAGTTCCGTCCCGATTTGCCTGCCGTTGAGGAATTGGAAAAAGTTCTGGCGCTGGCATTGGAAAAGAATCAAGCTGTTCGGTATCAGGCGATTGCAGATTTTCGTCGCGGTCTGCATGGTTGGTGGTTAGCGACAGGCGCAGCTGCTGATGAATCGCCGTTCAAAGAAAGGCGTCGGCGTCGGCGCAAGATTCGCAGCGTCACAGGAATGCCCGCAGCCGCCGCTGCTGCTGCCAGTCCGCGACTGTCGCATTCCGGCATGTCCTCCGCCGCTCCGGTCGTGGCTGAGTCCGAGGATCTGAGTTCATTAGTCGAAAAGCAGAGACAGTCGCAGGCTGAAAATGCCACGGCTAGATTTCGCGATGATTCGCGTTTCGCTAATCAAAACGGTCCGGACATGGTCAAGATGGTCCTCATCACCATTCTGATTTTCTGCGTGATGGGCACGTTTGTCTGGTTTTCGATGCAGAACAGAGGCAGTGATCACACTGCGGATGTTCCTCCAGTTTCGAAAGTCGAGGAGACTAAGCCTGCAGAGAAGTCGCCGAAAATGTTTATTGAGAATTCGTTCGGTCTTCCATCTGCCGAGACACTGCCTAGAACGACTGATCCCAACTTGCCGGCAGCTGAAATTCCAGTTCAGCCGGATGAGGAAGAGCCCGAACCGACCACTCCCAAGCGTAAGCTGAAAATCATCGGACCTGGGCAGTATCGCTAAACGGTTTTGAATCTAAACCGATATCGGTTGGCGTTTGAAACCTACGTGAAACGCAAGCGCCGCGGGCATCTTGGTAAAATTGGTTGGTAAACGGAGCTTGTCGTTATCCGCTCGAATCAACAACCCAGTTAGACGATTTACCGGTCAGGCAGACAAGCCCTGTTTTCCAATGGCTCTGTTGGAAAGTCGCGTGTTAGAGTGAACCCAGCGCACACACTTAGTACTGAGAAGCTCATGTCAAACAGACGCACGGAACGCGGCAACATGCTCATTCTGATCACGGCTTTCGTCGTGGTCTGTCTGGCGCTTCTGTTTTTCGCGCTCGGCTATGTCCGGCTTGTGGGCAGCAGTTCAGAGCAGAAAACTGCAATCGAAGCAGCCGCAATAGCCGCTGCCCGGGATATCAGCACGATCGTGATCAACACTCCGGATTTTGGTTACGTCGGTTTGTCTGATTCTGCCCCGATTGGCTCTGCCACTGGCGCGGGCGATTTCTACTATTTGCCGGTTCACAGTATCAACACTTTGATTGGTACTGCTCGTCTCGATTACTTGATTGCATCGCAGCCTGGGCTCGACGTTCCCGAATGGCGAGAATTAGCGACTGCTGATTTGGAAAAGGCAAAACAGGCAGCACAAGAACTTACAGACAGAATCAAGCTCGCCATTAAGCCCGGCGGTGTCGAGAAAAACAAAAACGGTGGCGATGTGAAACCTTACGCCTCCGCAGAGCAAGCCTACCAGCAGAACTTGATTCGCATGACTGGTGGTTCGAGTTATATCGCTAATTCCTTGAAACTGGAACTTGGCGAAATTGAAGGCCCGACCTGCGTACCGTTACCCACTCCGCTCAGCGCCGATCCATCGTTGAATGCGACGAATACGACCTCTGGTTGCTATAAATCATACGTGAATGTTCCTCTTGGTGATGTTGATTTTGTTTTTGCTGCGATCGGCAGTTCGATCAAATTGGTCGATTTAAAACGTTGGAAGCCGACGGTGGCTGGTCTTCCATATTCGTATCCGACGGTAATTCGAGCCCAGGCGCAGCAACGGGTGAAGAACGAGAGTACAGGCGCCGATCAAACATTACTCTCTGCTGCATGCGCTCAGCCGGCAAGCGTTTATGACCCGAGACCCTATCCGGGAGCACTGACCATCAGCTTTCCGGATGGTCGCCCTGACGGGTTTGAGCCGGATTATCCGCAAAAGATCGAGATGCCGATTGACCTCTACGGTCCGCTCCTGTCCGAAGCTTCCGACGTCTGCGACTACCTGGATGCCACCCCTGGCGACTACCCGACTACGCCGGGCAGCGCGATCACTCCGAGTACAGACTGGCCGCTCCCTTCAGATCCTCAGGTTCACGCGTCGTCAGCCTGTAAGCTAGCCGTTTACGACTGGCTGCGCCGAGCCGGTACACGCGTTAACGTCAAGTCTGTTCGAGGAATGCATTACACACCATTTCTGCCGCAAACGGCAGACGTGATGTGGCCGCCAAAACAGCCGGTCGGTCCAATTCCTAACGGCATCGTGCACATATACAAATTCGATACTGACGGAGTGATCGACTACGAAGCTGCAGACTTGAAGCCATATCCGTGGTGGGTGGTCAGTGATAAACAAAATATGATTGAGTGTTTTGACGTGCTCACTAAAGGAGCGAAACCACGAATTATTGAACCAGTCGCGTTGACAATTATTCCGCCGCTTGGTGTTCCGCTCGCGAAGGTGGAATTCACTCCGCGCTATGACATGTTCGTGCGGATTTACAGTCGACGTTATGGCGATCCTGGCGGAAAGCATGAAGGAGAGCCGATGGACAACTCTCTGCTTACATCGCAAAAAATTAAAATCAGAGATAACTATGGCTCGGCGACTTCCTACAAAGAGTTTGAAGGACGCGGCGCGCTCAGGAGAAACAAGCCGTCACTGATCGGTTTGGGCGTTGGCGCAATTCCAACTTTGATGCCGCAATCCGACTTCGCTTACACCTGGGCGCTGCTTACTGTCAACAAAGATCCTGATGTTGACAGGACGCAAGACAAGTATGAGAAATACGATGGTGTTGGACCGGGGGTTCGCCCCACCTATGGTGCCAACGGATCTGTTGCTGATATACGCTTTCGGCGTGTTGTGGTCGCCACGGACCCATTGAACAAAATCATCGATCTGCTTGGTGTTGAATTGCCGATTCAGAAGCAGCAAGGTTACGTTGGGGAGAAATGATTTCGATCACTGAGAATCTAGGCATAATATGAACATGCCTATTTCCCGGACCACAATCGCCCTCGCACTGTTTTTCCAGCTGCACTGTTGTTCTGCTTATGGTGCGGATTCGGCGTCGCCGGAAGCGGCTTGCCAGCTCTATTCGAGGGGTGATATTTCGGGCTGCCTTAAACTGTTGGATTTGACGCTGGCTAAGTGGCCGCAAGATCCTGGTGCGCATTATTTGAAAGCCAACTGTCTGGTGAAGCTGAAAAAATTGCCTGAAGCTTTACACCAGTATGCTCTGGTTGAACATTTTGCTCGAGGTTCGAAACTGGCTGGGCAAGCCAAAACAGCCCAATTACAATTGGCACAGTCTCAGCTGAGATCGAGCTTCACCACCGACAAGAAGTCGAGGCACCTGCCGCCCGGGACAATTGAACTTATTCGGAAACAGGCGCAGTTAGCCAGAAATCGCGCCATTGAAACTGGTGAAATGGAAGCGGACAACGAAGTCAAAAAGGCATCGAATCAAGCGATGGCCGAACAAGAGCGGGCCGAGCGCATGGCTCAAACTGCTCGTCAGCGCGGTGACAACGGATTTGTTTCCTCTCAAGATGCAGAGATTATTCGGAGCCGGGCTCAAGCAAACGCGGAGCAACTTCGCTTAAACGGGGAAGCGAGAGCCGCATACAAAGAACAAGAAGCCAGGGACAAAGCAGAAAATCTACAACGGCAAGCCGAAGAGTTAGAAGAACAACTCTTGAACGATCGTCCGTACAAAAATCGGGAAGTCAAACTCAATCCGATCGGCACAAATTTATATACCCGAAATTATTCCAGTACTCGTCCAACAGTTAAGGCTCTCCAGGCGGAAGCTAAAGAGTTGCCGGAAAATGTAATTCGAAGAACTTCAGCGAATCTGCATCTAAATCACGCAGGTACTGCACCATCTGCAGTATCATCTCGTGATCGCCCCGGCGCAAAAGGCACGCGAGCAGAAACCAAGGTGCGCGGCGAGGTTGTTCCTAAA
This sequence comes from uncultured Candidatus Obscuribacterales bacterium, assembly GCA_964600935.1. GTDB lineage: Bacteria > Cyanobacteriota > Vampirovibrionia > Obscuribacterales > Obscuribacteraceae > JADYXR01. Next base: position 2,849 of record CAZRMH010000103.1, on the reverse strand, counting down.
TAGATGTGTCCGCGTTTTTAAGGCGCGTCGGTTCTACCGTTTAGGCCGTTTGCGGAAGATAACTTTCCATGCCAGATGAGGTGAGTTGTCGGGCAAAACGAAGGTTGCTCTTTCCACACTGTGAATTTCAAATTGTTCTTCGGCGTAATCGACGAAATCGCGAGCCGTTAGTTGAGGTGGACCCTCGACTCCTTCCGGGCGAAATTCGTCAGCGTTACCAGCCAGACAAAGCCAGAATCCACCTTCTTCCAGCGCGGAGTAAACGCGATCGATGAAGACGTGTCTCACCTCTGGTGTCATGACGTGGTAAACACCGCGGTCGAAAACAAAGTCGACACTGCCGGCAGGAACTGGATCTGCCGCGAGGATATCGGCAACTTGGTATTTAACGTCTAGTTTCGACTCTTTGCTCTTCTGGATGGCGGCGTCAATTGCCGTTGGAGCATAGTCAGTCGCTACGACACTGCACCCTTGTTCTGCCATATAGACTGCATTCGTTCCAGTTCCGCATCCGATTTCGAGAACCTTCGTCGGTTTCTTTTTCGCGCGTTCAAAATACTCAACCAGTTCCGGCGCTGGCATTCCGGTATCCCATGGAAGCGAATCCTTACCTGCTTTATAGCGGTCATCCCACATTTCGCTTGTGTAGTCCATTTTTCCTCCGGTCAAAATTGTTTGGAAACGATCTTCTTTAGTAAGATTCGTTCGAAATCGGCTGTAAGAAATATAGTTTGTCGCGGCGAAAAGAACATGATAAACGGTCATGCTTTTAGGCTTTGCAAACCTGGGCGCGACTGCAGACGATAAGGAACTTCACTTGGATGAGTATTGCGCCGCCGGCGTAACCTTCAAGAGATTTTTTGCATTTTCTGACGCCACCAATCTGAATTCCTTAAACGTCAAGGCTTTTCTAACTTCGATGAGCGCCTGCCACTGCTGGAATAATGGAAAATCCGAACCGAACAAAACTCGTTCCGGCCCGATTGCGTCTACGGCACGTCTGATTATTTTGGCTGGCTGCCAGGATGTTTCTAAAATTACGTTTTTTCGACGTTTAGCCAGTTCAATAGCCGCTCTCCACGACTCCCAACCCATGTGGTTGAGGATAAAAGTGCATTCAGGAAATGCTTCGATTAGTGGTGCAATTTCTGAAAGTTTCAAACACGTGACGTCTTTTGACAGGGCTTCGATAGGAATATGCCCCGTGTGAATTGCGACAGGCAGCTCAAATTCCGCGGCAAGCGCTACAAAATCTTTTGTGGTTTTTATAAAATCTTTTGGTTGATATCCACCAACCATTGGATGAATTTTCACACCCTTAATTCGCTGACCTTCTATAAAAGGAGAAAGGTAGCCAACCGGGTCTGGGTGCGTGCTTTCAACCGAGCCGAAAACTGAAAATCGACCGGGATACTTGTCGGTTTCATCCAGAATTTCTTGTGTGGTGGCAAGTGGTTCTAATGCATGAATGACCGATTGCTGAATCCCCAATCGATCCATGCTTTTAACCAATCGTTCCAGTCCATGCCGTTTGAAGAGTCGCAGAGCTTCAGCCAAAGCGACTAATCCAAACTTGGAATAAACCAGACGACTGATGTCATCATTAAAATGCATCGCTATGAAACGCATTAACTGGTCGTGAACGCCCTCAGTCAAATCGGCGATTGGTTCTGCCAGCGGCACCACGTGCCGGAAGAAGGCTGTCTTCCGACTGTCGGGAAAAACCTTTTCCATACCCGCTAGTGACATGATGTGCGCGTGAAAGTCGATTATTTCAACAGCTTTTTCCATGTGCCCCTGTTCTTCCTCAACCTGCCTAATAGATAGCATTACATAAGTTGATTGCGGCAAGAGCAGTTTTAAACGCAATCATCGGGCGCCGAGACGTTTTTTGAGAAATTTAAACCGATATCGGTTTAGATTTCTCCCGCTTGTTAAACCGTTGGGGCCTCGTCAAAAAAACTTGAACCGATGTCGGTTGAGATTTTACCGTCTAGTTGGAAGCGCGCAAAAACTTAAACCGATATCGATTTGTTTAAGACGCTTTACTACCTACAGTGAGCCGGCTTCGCCGGTCAGGTTTGAAAAGATGTATTTCATTTTTTCGATGTCCGCGTCAACCTGCTTTTTCAGTTGATCGAGGGCATCCCAATCGTGGTTTTGAGCTGCTTCGATAATCTGTTTTTCGCGCAATGCTAAAGCGTTTAGCGACTCTTGTGGACGGGCTAAACTTGCTGCCCACTGACGCTTGTATTCGTCGTATTGCTGGAGTTCGTTTTTGGTAAGCAGAGCATTGTCGTTGGCGTTCCTGACATCGTCTACCTTCACTTCAAGACCGTCGTCGGTTTCGACGTTGTCATCGGTCGCCAGCGCGATCAGCAGATTCAGCGGGTCTTGAACTGCTGGAGTCGGGGTGCTGGAAGCACTGTCATCAGGCTGCCCGCAGCGGTCTTCAGATTTGTCAGGGGGAGTCGGCGTAGATTTTGCCATGGGATTACTCTAAAGCTTTTGGATATATACCCACTTTGGACGCATCAGCCGAATTGGCGGTCGACTAATTGTTTGGTCGCGTCCAACTGTGGCTCTTATCAGGCATCATTTCGGCTTGATGGCTGAAATAGCTCTTCAACAGTCCTTGCATGCCCCGTTTGCGCAAATCAACGTGGAATGGGCTTTTGTACCATGTCATCAAGGCTTCTTCTGAGGACCAGATGCTGACCAGCATGAATTGGTCGCTGTTTGATGGGCTGGCGTAGGCGACAATGTAGGTGCAGCCTGTCTCATCATTATTCATCTTCAAGCATTCATCCACCATGCCCAAGAATTCCTCGTGGAATTCTGGTCCCATG
>CAZRMH010000102.1:19801-21182 GCA_964600935.1 uncultured Candidatus Obscuribacterales bacterium | reverse complement strand
GATGGACCTCCGGGAGCCAGCATCGCACTTCCGAAGGAGCCGCCGGAAGAGAAATTTCTTCCCAAAGCGCCCGTAGCTGGTGCTAACGAATACACAGTTCCATTCACCGATGAAGCCATGGATGGTCGAATTTACATCGATGGCAAGATAAACGGCAAGAGTTGCAAATTCTTGTTTGATACCGGTGCTGGTGTCATGTTTTGCCGGCAAAGTTTTATTCAAAAACAAGGCTGGCAATTGGAATGGATCAAAGAAGTTGCCATCATCCCTGGTGCCCTTCGAGAAGCACCCGCTAAAGTTGCGATCGTCAAAGTGGCATTGGGCAATTTAGTGCGAGAACAAAAAATATACGTTGAGCAAGACTCTCCAGACAGTCTCTATGCCTCTTTCGACAACTGTCCGATTGTCGGACAAAGTTTTTTCGGCGATTTGAATTATGTGATCGATGGTCGAAGAAACTACATAACCTTTCGCCGTTCTTCGCTCAAATCGCCGTCAGCCCCGGCTGTTAAACTGCGAGCCGGAGAGGTTCCATTCGTGCGCGACGGCTCACACATGGTCGTCAAAGCGAAGGTCAACAATCGCGAAGTCGACATGTATTTCGATACAGGAGCAAGCCAGGTCGTTTTCGCAGATCGCCATTTAGCACAGTGCGGGCTCAACCGACCTGTCGAAGCGACCAATACGATCCGTCGCACCGTCGATGGACGTCGAGACAGCTATGCATTTAACGTGGACAGAATCCAACTCGGACCAATAGAAAAAACCGAAGTTCAGGCAGCAGTTCTTCTCAACACGAAGTTCACCAAACCACTTCTGGGACAGAGCTTCCTTCAAGGGCTCAAATACACGGTTGATCCGGCGCGACAAACGATCAGGTTCGAGCTCTAAATAGTGTGGAAGAATAAATCTATGGCTAACACTCGAAGACATTTGCAAACTCGCTTCGCCAAACTGGTGAGCTGCTTAACGACCAGCCTGCTGCTGAGCACGATCTGGTCGGGCAGCAGTCAATCGCAGTCGGGAACCGTTCAATCACAAACAAGCGCGAGCTCTCCTGGAGCAGCCTCACAGGAAAGTCCCTACAATCGAGCCGTCGGACTTTACGGCAGCAAAAAATATACAGAAGCACTGGCCGTATTTGAAACAGCACCGATTGCTCCGACCCAAGCGGCAAATGCCGCATACTATCGAGCCCTCTGTTATCACCAGCTTGGCAAAATGAAAGAAGCATCAGCAGCCTACAGATACGTTTTTTCCAAATATCCTCAGAGCACTGCGGCGATCAATGCCATAAAAACCCTGGCAAAAATTGATCCCGCCTCAGCAAGTGATGCTTTAAAAAACGTCGAGACGATTCGACCAGGACCTGTTGATTGGA
>CAZRMH010000102.1:4950-19791 GCA_964600935.1 uncultured Candidatus Obscuribacterales bacterium | reverse complement strand
TGATTGGACAAACCTGCCAGACCAGGTTGCCGTGCCGTTTAAAAAGAACCCCGGCGGTCACCTGATGGTACCAGTCGAGTTGGCGGGCACTCAAGTAATGATGATGTTTGATACCGGCGCATCATCGACCGCACTCTCCGAATCATTTTTGAGAGAAAATAACATCACGAATTTAAAGCGAACAAAAATCCACGGAAGGGCGATGGGAGTGGGCGGAGAAGTCGCGACCAATATAGCTATGGGAGATGTGCGCCTGGGACCAATCCGACGCACGATACCACTAATGGTGCAAGATGATCGGGGGCAAGGTTCAGGAACACCCGCTCTCCTCGGGCAGAGTTTCTTCGGTGATTTACCCTATCAAATCGATGATTCACGTGGACAAATTATTTTCTCAAGACCGGCTCCAGAACTGCGGATTGCTGGACCTGGCGGATCGCAAGCGGCTAAATCGCCTGCGAAAAATATTCGCTACGCTGACAATGAAGTTCCATTCCGAAAGGTCGGAAACAACCTAGTAGTGCTAGTCAAGGTGAACGGACGCGAGTGCGAAATGTATTTCGACACCGGTGCAGGTTCCGTCGCGTTCGCCGATAGACATCTGGCCCAGTGCGGATTAAACCGTCCTACCAACGCTTTTGCCGGACAAGGTGGTGGCGTAGGGGGGCAACGCGATGCTTTCGGATTCACAGTCGACTCGATCAGAATGGCAAACGTTGAACGGCGAAATGTACGAGCGATGGTTCTAATCAACGCGAATTTCGACCGACCGCTTTTAGGTCAGACATTCCTCACCGGGCTTAAATACACAATCGACCCGGTGCGAAGCTGCATCAGGTTCGAGTAGTTATAAATGGCAGCGCTAGTCGTTTCAAAGAACGAATTCGCACTCGAAGTGTTTGTTAGAGCAGCGTTCGCACCGGCGTGAAATTCTCTAAACCGTCAGCACCTTAGTGCTGTGCTTCGAGTGCTTTCCCCGCGGCTCATCGCCTCCGTTTTCTTTAACGTCTAACCAATGACCCATCTTCTCTTTTTTAGTGAGCAGATAACCCATATTGTGGCTATTGCAGGCAGGAGGCAGACTGACACGACCGGTGATGTTGAGCCCGTATCCTTCCAGTCCGACAATTTTTCTCGGGTTGTTTGTAATCAATTGGACAGAACTCAAACCAAGGTCAGCAAGAATCTGGGCACCGACGCCATAGTCGCGCAAGTCGGGTTTAAACCCAAGCGACTCGTTGGCTTGAACAGTGTCTTGTCCACCATCCTGAAGTGAATAAGCTTTGATTTTATTGATCAAACCGATACCACGCCCCTCTTGGCGCAGGTAGACGAGAACGCCGCGTTCCTGCTTGGCTATCATCGCCATGGCGGCTTCCAACTGCGGACCGCAGTCGCAGCGCAGACTGGCGAAAACATCACCGGTCAAACACTCAGAGTGCACGCGTATCAAGACGTCTTCTTGCCCCTGAACATCGCCTTTTACAAAGGCCAGGTGTTCTTGCCCATCAAGACTATTTCTGTACGCATAGAGATTGAATTCGCCGTATGCTGATGGAAACACCGCTTTGGCTTCGCGAACGATAAACCGTTCCCGCTGCAGACGATATGCGATCAGTTGAGCGATCGTAATAAATTTGATGTTGTGTTTCTCGGCAAACTCTCTGAGTTGTGGAACTCTAGCCATGGTGCCATCGGCATTGAGAATTTCACATATCACGCCTGCCGGTGTCAATCCAGCCAATCTAGCCATGTCGCATGCCGCTTCTGTGTGACCAGCCCTGCGGAGAACTCCGCCTTCGCGTGCCACCAGGGGCGATATGTGTCCGGGACGACGCAAGTCCGATTCGACCGAGTTTGGATCAACTGCCACTCGAATCGTGGTGGCACGATCGTAAGCACTGATGCCGGTCGTCACACCATACTTAGGATCCGCATCTACGGTCACGGTGAAAGCGGTGCTCTGCGACTCGGTATTATGTTCTACCATAAACGGCAGATTTAGACGTTTTGCGCGGTCTTGAGTAAGCGTCAGGCAAACCCAACCGCGTGCCTCGGTCACCATAAAATTGACCATGGCTGGCGTTATCAGTTCAGCTGCGCAAATCAGATCACCTTCGTTTTCGCGTCCCTCATCGTCAGAGACGATTACGAATTTGCCTTGAGCTATGTCGGCAAGCGCTTCTTCGACGGTATTAAAATCTTCGTTAGCACCAGTGTTTTGAGGTTGAACCACGATTGCGTCCCCTGAGTCGAATGATTCCGATCGAACAGAACAGTGCAGGTTCACTCACGAGATTGCGCGCAATATCAGAGGCTGAAAGAGCAGCTGTCTTGACATCAAAAGTCTAACTTCCAATATGCGTTTAGCCTACAGATTCTCTCTCTTTATTAAGGTTTTCCAGATAGCTTTCTCCCACCAATCTCACTACATAACGGGCAATAACATCTGTTTCAACGTTAACCGGGTCGCCAACTTTCAACTGACCGATCGTTGTAACGTCCATGGTGTGCGGGATAAGCGCCACGGTAAACCAGAACTCATCCGACTTACCATCCTTAGATGAATTATTGGTAAGCCCGCCACAATCAGCAACGGTGAGCGAAACCCCCTCGACTGTCACCGAACCTTTTTTGACAAAAAACGATGCCCAGTTTGGTGCCAGATTGAATTTCATCAGTTTTGAGAAACCATCATCTTTAATCTCGCTGACATGACCGACGGTGTCTACGTGTCCCGTGACCATATGTCCACCCAGCCGAGCAGACAGTTTCAGAGCTTTCTCAAGATTGACTTTATGACCGACTTTCAGCCCACCGAGCGTAGTGCAGCGTAGAGTTTCCTGGGTAATTTCTACGTCGAACCATTCCGTCGAATACTCCACGACAGTCAAGCAGGTCCCGCAAACGGCGATTGATTCACCCATTTGAGCGTCGGTTAGAATCGACGGAGCGATGATACGCATGCGAATGCCACCGCCTGTGTCCTGAATCTGATCTATGGTTCCTATAGCTTCGACAATTCCAGAAAACATAAAATGGCTCCCGTTGTTCTGTTCCATTAATAGATTAGGCGGATTCAATCGACAAATTTTGATATCACGAAGCCCAAACGCGGGCTGCCGTGCGTCGCCGAAATCAACGCCCTGAAATGATACGCGCTCTCCAGCCGATCATCCGCCAGCCTTCTAGTCTCTTAATCATCTGAATTTTGAACCTGTGCGGCTGGGATGGGATTTTCACCATTCCCACACGACTGGCTCACGACTAAACTGAAAAAACTATCGATATTGCCTGTTTTCTCCACTCACTCCCAGGCAAATTTATCGCACTCGCTCACTGCTCACTCACACAACCGACTCGCTAACGGGGCTTAAGCTGCTATGGCTTTGGAAACAGTAACGGATAAAACCCAACAACCACCTGCGTCGACGGATGGTTCCAGTTCGCTTTACGATCAAATAATGGCTGGACCACCGGTAACAACAGCCGCGCCAGAATCAGCCGCCAAGCCACAGGACGTCCCACCGGCGCCTGGTGCGACCACGACTCTGGACCGCACAACTGTGCCGGAGACGGCAGTAGACAGCACAGCCAAGCCGCCAACGGCGAAAAGCGATGCGGTCACGGCACCAGCTCCCGGCGATACTCCGGTCGCGCCTCCAGCAGCCAAAGATTCTCCAACCCCTCCAATTGCCACTGATGTCCCAGCACCGCCTCCAGGTACAGTCACAGATGTGCCTGCAGTACCAGGCGCTGTACCTCCACAAGTAGAAGGCGTAGAGGACAAGGGCAATTGCGATTTCAAACCAGATTTTGAATACAAGACCGAACACGGTCGCGCCTGGAAAGCCGTTTCCGACCAACAGCGCCACCAGCCGCTGGAAGTCAATGAGCGCGGTCGCTATCAAGTCGTTTATGGCGACAGCCTCTCAACTATTGCAGAACGCAATTTGAAGAGCTCCGGTCTGGCTGCCGATCGTAAGTCGGTTGAAGCCGAAGTTCAAAATATCGTCAACGCAAACAAGAATCGTTATCCATCACTCGATTGCAACAACCACTTCATCAAAACCGGTTGGACACTCGACCTTCCTCGTCATCAACCGGGCGACGCACCGCAACAACCACCGGTAGATCAGCGACCTCCCGTTGAGCGCCCGCCCGTAGAACGTCCGCCGGCGCAGCCACCACGCGTGGAGCGTCCACCGGCAGTCGAAGTTGTGCCGCGCGAAAGCACGGTCCGCCACGAGCATCGTCACGATGGCAGCGGCAACGTCAACATCGGCACCGCCCACAACGTAAAAATCATTTACGGTCAGGATGGACCGCCACCACGAGTAGTGGCTAACGATCGTCCATATTATCCACCGCGAGGTCAGGATTATCCTCAGGATCAACCGGTCATCTACCGCGACAGACCTCCTGTATATCAACCTGACTATCCACCGGATTATCCGCAAGACTACCCACAACGCCGTCACAGACCGCCAGTCATAATCGACGCTCGCATCGACACCGGTTGGGATCGACCTCGTTGGGAACAACCTCGTTGGGAGCAACCACGGTGGCAACAGCAATCACGCTGGGGCAATCAACCACCCTGGAATGATGATTGTTTCGGAACCGGTCAAAACGACAACTGGCGCTTCCGTCAGAACCCTCGTATCTCAATAGACTTTGGTCACGATTCCAGACGTTCGCACCGCGGAATACCTAATTTCGACGGACGTTCGATGCCCTACTTCGGCGGCAACCGTGGTGGATATCGCAGTAACGGAATTTCGTTCTCTGTCAGAATCTAGTTATCTGCTGGGATCTTGATTGAGTAAAAAACGACTGGCTATGGCGATCGTACGGCGATCTCTTCAGGAGTTTTAGGTTCAGGCAGCTGATAAGCCTCTGTAACTCTGATGGGCGGGTACAATAAGTAAGTCAAATCCCGTCAAGCTTGGCATAATGCCTCTGAATTTCGGCGGTCAACAGAAAGTTGAACAGCTTCCTGAACGACCTAGCGCAAATGACATAAAGCAATTCATGACCGCAGCCTGTAATGAGCGCGGGGTCAGATTAGTCTACTCCTGGAAAGCAGACAACGGTCAAACGTTCTCGCTGTCAGTTAAACATGTTTCTCCGACCGGGCAATCCTGCGAATGGCACATGCACTCTGGGGTAGAGGCAAATCAAAACGAGTTGTGGTTTCAGCTGACAGACAACTGTTTGCGAATCTACGATTCGATGTTGCAAGCGATTGGTGAAGACCTCGATCAGGCAGCTCGCGCGGACGGCATGAGTACCTTCACAACGATACCGACCTATCAGTCGCAGGTGACAAAAAATCCAATCGCATTGCCACCACCAGCGCCACCATCAAGAATGCCCCTAAGCAATCTTGGTGAAACATTCGACAACATAAGATTCGATGGCGAGCGGATTACGCCTGCCGAAGAAACGCTGAAGGGTAATCTTACTCTCGTCCATATTACTAATCTCCTTCAATCGATTGGATTGGGTCAGCTGTCAGGTCGATTGAGAATCAAAAGACATACAATCTGGGCAGACATTTTTTTCGACAGAGGCGATCCTGTTCACGCCGAAGGTACGCGCGGCACGGGTGAAGACTGCCTTCTGCAAGTAATTTGCTGGATGGAAGGCGATTTTGAATTTGAACCCAAACTGAGAACGAAACAAAAAACAATCATTCAGCCTCTGGAATCGCTCATTCTGGAAGGCGTTTTGTTGCACGACAACACAACCTATCTGACGTCAGCAGGGATTCGCATGAATACAGTCCTGGCGCGCATGCAACCAAACCTAAGCGAACTGGAGTTCGAACAAATTGTTCGATCAGGTGCTCCATCAGAAGCTCGCGCGCTCAAAAACTTTTACCTCACCGTAGACGGACAACGTTCGGTGGAAGAAATCATTTCAAAACTTGATCTTGTCCGAAGCGCCTGGGTGCCGATCTTGGCAGACTTGATGCGTTGCAACTTAGTCAAACTGTCTGCTTCGAAGAAACCGCCAAACGAACGCATCATGCACGGCAAGCTCTTTGACTCGAACCTGGCGGAGTCGGCAAAAACAGGACTTACGGTTCAGCGCACCGGAATTTATAGCTACGCGGCCTTCCTTCTGTTGTTGACCGAGATCTTGCGATGCGCCAACGACTCTCCTGTATCCGTGATGGTGATTGATGTTCATTCGACCGGTACGCAGGGAAAGGTTCCAACCAGCTTATCGGACGAGGAGATGAAGGAACTGGCGTGGCGAATCGATGAAGCCTGCAACTTCAAAGGCATCGTCGCACATTACGATGAGAACGAATTTGCCGTCATACTGCCTGGATTGGTCGCGGACAAAGCCGCCAGACGCGCCGATCGACTGCTGAAATCACTTGTCAGCACCGGCTTACAAGTCGCTTCCAAATCCACTAATTTAGTTGTCTCAATCGGCATCGCATGTCACCCGCACGATGCGAGCGACATGGGCGCACTATTGGCGGAGGCAGATCGAGCCCGAGAGAGAGCTCGCAAGTCGGGCTCCGGAGTGAGCCTGGCCAAGCCACCTTCGATGTGAATATTGCAGGAACCTATTCCTGTTGAGGAGCGGCACCAGCCGGAGGAAGCTCCTGCATTTGCACCACCACTGGTGACGGCGGATCACCCTTACGGAGACCGACCATATAAACCAGATGGAAGGGCTGCTGGGCCGATTCATCAGCGGAGTGAACGGCGACTACGCCCTGCACTTCGATTGGAATCATGCCCTGCGCATTGGGTTCCTTCATATCAACAGCTTTGAATTGCATCGCACAAACGCGACGTGCTTTGGTGAATTCCATCAAGTTGGCTTTCAATTCTTCCGCCGTTCCCGGAAGCACTCCGTCTTGACGCAAACGTTGTTTCACAGAATCAGAGAGCTCGCCTTGCAGACGGCTGGTCGACTCGATGTAGTTAATATAGCTTGTATCAAGCAAATGAGTTGTGACTTGTTTTGCGAACTGACCGAAGTCTTGTTTCATTTGACTAGTGACGGTCTCTTTCTTCGGACGTGTTATGAATTGAAAGAGATTGAAGAAGAGGCTGATGACGACGATGATGTGAACGCCGTACTGCTTGAGCATTTGCTCGGGAGATATTTTTCTTACGCGCCAATACATTTCATTTTAGCTCCACCTTACCTAATTCCCACTTGCTGTTGCGTTTGTAGAAAGTCAGCGTGGCTTTCACGTCCGGCTCGATAACGGTTTCACTTTCTATCTTATGATCAGCAGTAAGTTTTGAAACTACCTGATGACCAGAAACCTCTACAACCGCGTCATTCGCGTCTCTTCTCAAAACATGACCTTGCATGGCTGTGACCCGCGAACCGACTCCGCGCTCTGGCCATTCCCATTCGAAGATCTCGGAGCCAATTGCGCTGGCGTACTCGGCCAGATGCATGTCTCCGACTATTTTCAAAGTCGCAACAACGGCAATTAGAAGCGCGCAAAATCCCACGAACCATTTATTGGGAGTAAAGAGCTTCTCCATTTACGTTGACACTATCCTCTGAAAACTTGATGAGACGCCTGATTAACCGCTATGCAATCGTCAACGAAATTGACGTTCAAAAATGCGGTTATCACTTAACTTGGGATTTTATTTAGCCGAAACCTCCTAAGGAACCTGGTAGATGAACTGTATTTGCGGAAAACTGGATGAACTGATTCACGAGTCACTAGAGTTTCAATCATGGATTGTCGATCGAGTATTCATCTGTACTTTGGCGAATCAACGACTGAGCCATCGATGATTTGTCGAACTAACGAATAAACGGATCGGATGGAGTTGGTGGCGCGGGCGGTGTATGGAAATCTGGCGTATCCGGATTGTCTTTGCTGTCCTGACGCAGGTCTCCGATTTCGAACATCAAATCCACGATGATGTAAGTGTTGGTCACCATAGGGCTGAACTGCTTGCGAATCAGGTCATCAACAAAGTGCGGATCCCCGCTCCGGATACTCGGTACACGCAATTCTTCTGCGACAATAAGCGCGGCCATCATATGGCGTAACGAATATTTGTCTACCATCCTCGAATCTCCCTTTGTCTGATGGATTCCGCTTATCGTCTTTCAAGACGGAATGAGCCGTGTGTTTTGCTAGTTATCAGCAATGAGTCGCCCGACATTGCACGCGTCGACTCAAACGCTTACCACTAGCCGTCATGTTGCAGACCTAAGTAATAAACAGCTTGCCGGCAGGCGTCGGTGTGACTGAGTTTCGGATTCTTAGCCTTGACCTCCTGAATCATCTTCAAACGTTTTGGAATGTCTTTGATTGGTTCCGAAGTGCAGATCCAGTAGTCCATCGGAGACGGCACTAGACGAATCGTACCGTGAACAGCACCGACGATGAGCAATGCTTGCGATTCTCGGCGTTTCTCTTCGTCCTTTGCGAACGCTTCTACAGCTAACACTTCCGCATCGCGCAGTCGCAGAATCTCTTTCAGCAGTTTCAAATCGGATGGATCCTGGCGCAGAAGAATTTTCATGTGCGCGTTTTTAACAACAGAGTCAGCTTGTTCCGATTGTCGGAAAAAGTCTTTCAGCTGTTGTGTAATTGAAACCAGCATCATACCGTAGTGGCGAGCTCGTCTCGACAAATCGTCCAATAGTCGAGCTCCGGCTTTGAAGCGCATCAGTGTTGATGCTTCGTCGATGATCGCGGCAAAACGCACCATGCGCTCTTTCGATTCAGCAGCCCGACGCCTGATGAAATCAGCGAGAATGTAGACGGCAATTCTTTCCAAACGTGGTTCGTTTACTTCTCTGGTATCAAATACGATGAACAGTTTTTCCGTATCGATATTGGTGTAACCGTCGACTAGACCACCGAATGCGCCGGTTCTCGTGAACAGGTTTAGTCCTCTGGCGAACATCGCCAGTCGGTCGCGTTGTACGTTATCGACTTCACTCGATGCGGCTTGAGCAGTTACCCGAGCCAAATCTGACATGGTTGGAACTTTACCGGAAAGTTGCGCTTCCATATAGCAAAGTCGAATCAAACCATCCAACAAAGATTTTTCCTGAACGTTCAATTCCTCGTGCCCTTCCGGTGCCAACATCAAGTCGAGCAGCGAAAGCAGACTGGAAATTTTGTCGTGCGAGGGTTCACCTTTGAGCTGATCATCAGGACCTAGATCGAACGGATTGAGCATGAAGCCCGAGTTTGGACCCAAGTCTACATACGCGCACAAATCCGGGCCCAGGAGTTCGGTGATGAATCGGTACGCACCAAATTTGTCAACCGTTTTATCGATCAAAACAAAGCGCACGCCCATCGGCAACAGACGCAGGATCAACATCGACACAGCGAAAGATTTACCCGCACCGGTTGTTCCTACAACGAACATATTGTTTGCGTCTTTACCCGCGCCCCTGAAGAAGGGGTTGAGCAGCACCGGTTCTCGCGAGGTCAGAGCGAACCCGAACGGCACACCATCGGGAGTACCACATGAGGCTGTGAAAAACGGCCACAAAGTTCCAACAATTGGCGACATGACGCGATGAATGATGGCCAGGCGGTCTACACCGACTGACAGTGTCGACTGCCAGGCATCGAGCTGAAGCAATTGTCCACGGTCCATGTTGGCACCACGGTTTTTAAACACGCGGCGAATTTCATCCATGTTTTGATCCAATTGTTCTTGCGTATCGCACTGCGATGAGATGTACAAGCTGCAATCAAATGCTTTATTCGAGCTGCGCAAGAATTCCTGAATGGCTGCAGCCGCACGTTTCGTTCCCTCCAAACCTTCAAGGTCGGGCGTTGCTAATTGCGTGCTCGTCACCATACCGAGGTGATATTTTCGTTTCAAATCGGCGCGAACTTTGTCCTGATTACACTGGTGAATGAACACAGACATGGTGTATTCAACGCCCAGAGTGAGGAGATCGACAAGCCATCCCATCCAGGTATCATGCGGCATTTTGAACATGTATTGTGTGCCGATGTATTTTCCATCCAGCCACAAATATTCGTTTTGAACTTTAAGCGCAGAACCAGCTAAACAAGAAGCTTCCGACAACTGAGGATGCGAAGGCGGTGCTTCCGGATCACGATGCGAAAGCGATGGATTCAAATCTGAATAAATCAAATTGCGCACTTCTTTGCGCGTCAAAATTCTCGGTCGCAAGTTGCCCTGACGCAGTTGTTCGAAAGCGGTCTTCACGAGCCGGTTAAGCGAGTCCGCATATTCTTCATGCCGCTGAATCGATCGGCGTCCGGACCATACCTGACCCGACTTACAGTCAGGCGGCTGATAGCTAATCACGACATAAAAATCACGCTGCGGTACGAAGCTGACGTCCTGAATTCTGCGGAACCACTTATCCGTGTAATCGGCGTACCATTTCAAGTACTCATTGTCGCTCAAAATCGTTTTTTGATAACGAGATAGATACTCATCAACCGAAAGGTGACGCGATTTGATAATGATTTGAATATCGCTTTCGCATGAATTGACGAAGTTTGAAAACTGCCTGGCCATCAGTTCTCTGTCCACATCATCGAACAGCAAAACATTGATGCCTTTGACGGCAAGATATTTTCGCATACTGCCGTCGGCAAGGACGACAAGCCCTTCTTCCTCATCCTCTCCGGGTATGGAATGCAAGAAACAGACGTCCTGCCAACTGGCTTCGCCGCGTCTGTCTTTTGGAGCGCCATCGTCCCCGACGCCGTCGGTCGAGCGATTCTCCTGACCAAAAGGCAACTGATCCCGCAACAGTGTCGGCAACTGGTTATACAAACCGGCAAATATATTCTGAAGAGACGGGTCAACGGTGGTCGGCAAAACGCGACCGCTTATCCCTTGACTTCGCGCGTCCTCTTCAGCCTTTCGGCGCCCTTTTTTTTGCGAGCCAGAACGCTCCTGTTTTCGGGAGCCTGGCACTCCACGAGCGGGCGTTTGTCTTGCACTTCTCGACATCCAGTAAAACCTTTGCTTTCCAGTCCTCAGTGTAATGCCCAATTGACGTTATATCAATTTACCGGGCGTCTTTCTCTCTCCACATAGAATTCTTCCGCATCCGAGCGTTCCATAATCGTTGGATCAGGGTAAATCTGTCCGGTTTCCGATTTCGGAATGTACAGTCTGGGCAAGAGTCCAAGGCGGTAGAACAACATATTACGCCACCATACCATCGGTTTCAGTTCAGTAAAACCACCAGCAACGATCGCGATGCCGACAATGCCAATGCCAAGAACTAACCCGGCAGGAATGTTGCCGAACTTCCAGTCGCCCGGCACTCGAGAACCCAACCCGAAGGCAATCAATATGCCCAGAGCAAGGAAACCAAGCTGGTGTAAGGTCATACTGAAGATCTTGAACGGTTCTCTGAGATTAATAACTCGGTGAACTTGAGACATGATGCGCTCCTAGGTTCTCAATCACTAAATTCTGCCAAACGATGCAGAGTAGTTTTGTCCCTTTCCAGATTAGCTGCCTGAGCCACTTTTACAAGCTGTTCCTGATGATTTTATCAGTCGAAGGGAATTGCATCGACGCGACCTTCCTGAGACATACGCATGACCTTTCGAGCCATAACAGCGTATTTGCCGGGCAGACGTGCCACAACCTCTTTCAAGTATTCGACTGAATTGACAAAATCTCCAGAACGTCTCAGTAGTTCGCCAATCAGATATTCAATTTCGGCTCGCTGAGCTAGAGGACAAGAGCCGTCGGTGAGCGACTTGTAGAATGCATCAGCAGCCAGTCTTCGGTACTCCCTGGCTTGAGGTATGGCATTGATATCGTCTGCGCACCAGGCTGCGTAAAGGTAAAACAAACCAATCGCATGGAAGCTCTTCCCTGTTCGCTCCGCAGCCAGAGCCGCCGTGCGAAATTGAAGATGAGGCGTGGAGAGCGCCTGATTTAGCACCGCTTGCTCGTCAGTCTTACCAAACGCGGTTGCCCAGTCAGCAAGACCACACGATGGACACGTGCACACGGAGTATGGTTCGAATTGCTCAGAAATGCCCCCGAGGACGAGCCTGAGTTCGCTGTTTCTTTTTCCGGTGTCGACGATTAGCGGAATTTGTTTCGACTTGAATATAACCCCACAGTTATGGCACTTAACTCCTATGTCCGCTAGATGCATTTGGTCTCCTTAAAAACCCGGACATGTGCCCAGACTCAACAGTCCGGCTGTATGGTTATTCTATTGATTTCGATAGCCCGAGTCATCCTCCACATTGCACACAGTTGTCAATAAGTTCATCCTACGCGATTTAATCTGACTTTGCTACTTAAATTGACGCTCGCGGTGGAGATTATCAGGCACGCAGATCCAAACTACGAAATTTTGATTCTCCACCGATTCAGACTTTGAGTTTTCTCACCTGAATCCATGCCGTTTTTCACTGGATAAATTGTATCTATTGGAGAATCAGAATAAGGGTGATCAAAACTCAGCAAAGCGCTTTCAACGAAAAAGACAACTGCCGGATCGCTCCGGCAGTGTCCTGCCTATTCGTCATCCAGATTCTTACCGTACTGTTCTAGACGTCGTCTAATTGCTTCCAGTTCAGCCTGATTATTGGCCTCTCTGGCGCGTCTGGCTTGCTCGCGAAGGGCATTGATCCGAGCTTGATTTTCCTGATCGGACCCCTTGCGCTCTCGACCGCTCGTTCCTTGCCAGCTTTGTGGTGTCAAACTGCGGTTTTGAGCACTGCCTGGAACCACAGGTGCGGCGCCGGCTGTGGCATCAGAGAGTTTTGGTCCGGATGGCGCATTACTGCGTTTGCCTGAATCGAACCAGCCGCCGGTCGGCTCGGCTGCACGACTATCGGAAATTTGAGTTGGTTGAGCGCCCTGGTGCGACAGAGAGTCCGGTGGCTGCGGTCTGGCCGCCGCATCGGTGCCGGCCATGCCGACTGGCTGCTGGAGGTTCTCTCCGTATCTGGCCGGCATGTGCTCCTGATGAGACACCGTCGGATCATCCGAGCGGGTTTGGCTTTCAGCATGAGACACGCCACCATCAGAGGTGCCCTGCGATGTGAATCTGTCATAGGCAGTTACCGTTCCTCTGTCAGTTTGGTGATGCTGCGCAGTTATGCCTTGAACCGGATCAGATGATCTCAAATTCTGCGCAATCGAGCTGTAACCTCCACCATCACTATATGTGGGCTGATTGTAAGTGGCATTAGACGCTGCAGTCAAAATTTGCGACGCGGAACGATTGCCTTCATGCATCAGACGCGATAGCTGTGGATTGGCTTCCAGAGTGGCTCGCACTGCTTCCTGTGCTCCAGGTGAATTATGCGCCGCCATGTTCACGGCAGCCAGGTTCTGTCCCTCACCGGCAGCATTGATCGCGGTGGCCAACGGATTTTGACCGCCCACAGCTTCTCGAGCTAGATTGCCGAAGTAAGGAGAAGTGGCATGACCACCGCCGATCGTTTGATGCAATCCAGCCGATGATGCCGCTACAATCGCCGACAGATCTTGTGAGGAACCTGATAGTGCTCCACTCAAAACTTGAGGCGAGACATTCATATCACGCGACAATTGCTGCATGGCAACCTGTTGATCGGAACCCTGACCGTACATCGCCCGTTCGACAAGGGCGTGATTAGGATGCATTTGCACAAGGCTCTGGGCAGTACTGGAAGCCGCAACAGCCGAGTGTGCGCCATCGCCGAGTGTGCTGCCGACCGCTCGGTAGGATGCTTCATTTCCGGCAGCGGACGCGAGGATCTGCGGGTCGGAAGAGACCGTTCGGGCAATTTGCGCTTGCGCGACATCGTTACCAGCCATGGCTTGACTGAGAACGTTCTGCGGAGTGCTCTGAGCGACGTGAAGGGCCAACTGACCCGACTGCGATTGAGCCGCTTGCTGAACCGCTTCTGGTCCTTGAGCGATGAGATGTCGACCAGCTGCGCCCACCAGAGTGATGGCATCGCCGGAATCACCACGCATGAGCGCGCCCTGCACCACATCCGGTGCTACTCCGAGTGTCGAAGCTGCGCGGTTGAGTTCCGTGGCATCTCCGTTTCTGACACCGGCGACCACGGCTTGCGGTTCGACGCCGACATCACGCAATGTCGATTGCGCTGTCGATGAAGCGTCATGCAGAGCAGCTGTCGGCGTGGCAATCGTGTAGTTGCCGACGGCGGTGGCGCCGCTGTGTGTGACACTGGAAGTGGCTTGCAGAACCGATGCGGCATCACTTGTGCCAAGTGAACGCACTTCCTGACTCGATTGAACAGCGGCCGCTGACGCGAGCGCATGCGACGGACTGCCCTGAGCGGCGTAGGACAGAGTCTGCGTATCCTGCCCGCCGTGAGTGGCAGCTCGATATGTGGCGTGAGCCGCCGCCATCAGGGTGCTTCCCTGTTGCAATCCCTCAGCCAGACGATATTGGTCTCGGGAGAGCTGCACGTTGGCTCCTGATGTGCCAGCTTCCGCTACCTGACCGGCTCTGGCCATGACGGTACCGGACTCGAGACTGCCACCACCGATGGCATCACTGAGCACTCTTGGGCTCACACCGAGTTCCTGTGCCGCTTGTTGCACGTATGATTCGCGCTGTTGAGGCGAACCGTTCAAGGCCTGCTCGACAGCTCTGCTATCGCCGGACATCGTGCTCAAGACGGCTTGCGTATTGTGCGAGGCAGCTGCCATAACCGTCGCACTCTGACCAGTCGCGCCTTCAATCGCCGATCTGGCCTGAACTGATCCGGAGTAAGCAGCCTCCAAAATGTTCGGGTTGGAAGCAATCGCCTGCTGCACCTCGCGCTGAGCGACCTGATCGCCAGCCATGGCTCGATCGAATGTACCTGGCTGAGTTCCATTGTTC
>CAZRMH010000102.1:0-4940 GCA_964600935.1 uncultured Candidatus Obscuribacterales bacterium | reverse complement strand
AACATTGAAACGTCGCCGTTTTGTCTGGCATAGTTCTGGATCTGCTCTGAACTCATACCCTGAGCCTGCAGCGCTGCCGCTTCCGAATTTCCGCGGGCCACCATCGTGGTGGCAGCATCCCCCCGGTCGCCGTAGTAGGCACTTTGAACCTTGTCGAAACTGGTTCCGCCCATACGTTCCGAAACCATATTCTGCATATTGCTGTCGCCAGCGAGAGCTTGCCTGAACTGGTCTGGAGTGACGCCGGCTTGCGTCAGTTCTTGTGACACCATCTGTGAAGAAGCCATGGCAGCTACAGTTTGCTCGCCATTTTGACTCAACAGTTCACGAGCAGCAGTCGGGCTATTTTCGATTGCCGCTTGATGAACCAGACTTTGTCGTTGTTGCATGGATTCCGCGGAGAGTGGAATGCTGGCAATGTTGAGAGCCTCAGCAGCAGCCGCATTGCCTGAGTGAGCGGCGCGGTTGAGAGCGTCCATCGGCGCATTATCGCCAACTCGCGAGTGTTCCATGGCATTGCGTCCAGCCGCCTCCATTGTCAGAGCAGCCGCCCCGGGATCGCCACCACGAGCGAGATCCAGTGTCAGAGGAGAGACTCCGAGATTGTCCTGGATCGCTCGACCAGCGTGAGGGTCGCCTTGCAGAGCGCGATTCAGAGTACCATCATCAACTCCTGTCGCCTTCATCAAGTCTTGAGTGTATGCGCGCGCCATCTCGGCTTGCGGGTGACCGGCGACATTCGCGTCGATACCGTTAGCCAGGACGCCACGATGAGAACCTGAAGTGGTATAGACCTGGTCCAGAGCTAAATCTTTAGCCAGTGGATTTCGGTCAGCCGCACTCGACAAACCGGTGATGTCACTGGCCACACCAAGCAGACCATCAGGTCCACCAGCCAACATCGATGCAGCGGACATCGCCCTGTTGTCCATCCCAGCAAGCGGTCCTTCACCAAACAGGGCGTTGCCCGCTTGATTGATCGCCGCATTGGTCAAACCATCAGCCATCGGAGGCAAGCCCATGCTGTTGGTCAATGCGTCTCCTGCGTCGTTCAAACTGTTGAATAGCGAATTATCACCAAGGTTGCGATTGGCCTGCTGAGAGAGATCCCCGCCCGTAGCATCGCCTCCGATGTTGGTGACGCTCTTCGACATGGAGTACGAGGCGCTCGACATCGGCGGCGCTCCGGCACCACCTGCGCCACCACCTACAGCCAGTCCGGACAGAGCACCACCGATGGCAGCAGATGCAGCTCCAGCCGCATCACCTTTGCCACCATCAGTTCCATCAAGCTTACTGCCCAGACCATCGGCGCCGCCACCGACGCCCAGACCGCCTGCGCCACCGCCAGGGCTGCCATCCGGTCCAGCAGCACCGCCGCCGGAGCCACTACCCGCCCCCCCGCCGGCGGGTATTGAGCTGGCCATTGGCGAAGGGCTGACTGAGAGGTTCTGACTGAGTCCGCCTCGGCTGACCGGCGAAGAATCGCCGCTCGAACTGCCGAGCGCCGCTGGCGCAGGAGAAGGTGCACCACCGCTGCCGCCGCTGCGAGAGCCACCACCACCGCCGCCACCACCACCGGAAGCGCCACCGCCACCGCCCCCGCCGCCGCAGCCGCCCCCGTCTCTACCACCGCCCTTCGCCATTGCCGACGAAAGCTGACCCATCGCTTCCTTGGCCATCGTCTCGGCGCCAGACGCCGCACTCGATACCAGACTAACGAAGTCAAAGGCTGACTTAACCGATTGCACGCAGAGGAAAACCAATGCCGCGCAATAGACAGTTCCTGTGTCGCCAACCCCTTTGAAGGCGGCTAACAAAAAGATGGAAGTGTTCCAGAACAAAGCCCAGAAACATAGAATGATTACACCCTCGACCCAGGCGCCGAAAGCCTGCCTCAGGCGAGGCACCGGCCACACCCAGAGCGCCGCGGACACAGGGCCCATGCACCACAGGTAATAGAGGAAAACCATTTGGAATGCGCAGTAGATATTCCAAGTCAAACCAAGACTGGCAATCGTTCCGTTGAACAACAAACGGTTTATCATCATCGAAGCGTTAACGTCTTCATCCGGCAGACGTGACTCATCATGGGGGATACAAGGATCGTAAAGCCTGGTCGCCAGAGTATGCGATTCCATCGAAGACCAGACATCGTGATTGACTATCGGTGGCTCTTCATTCGGGTCGATCGCGTTGCGATTCGAACTTGGAGTATTGATCGGAAGTGCGCGTGTAATCGCGCATTTCGCGTCCTGATACATATCACTGCCAAACATTCGATGATATTCATCGGCGATCGTAAACGTCAGCGAATTGGACACGTCGATACCGTAGTTGATTACCAGAAACGAGCCTGGAATCAAGAAGATAGCAATAATGGAACGCAATATGCCTTCAAATGGATTAACGTCGCCGAGAATTCCCGAACCCTGCGCGACAATCGCTCTAACCTGGGCCAGAGCGGCTCCGGGTAACAACAGTAGAACTGCCATCGGGATAAAAAGTTCATAGCGAATTCTTTGCCAGACGTTTCCTTCTTCAGCAGTAAAGTTGCCGAGCGGCTGCCTGACGTAATCTATGGCGTTGATACATTGGTTGACGCCCATGTTGGCAGTCGAGTTACCAGCCGAGTTGGCCATGACGCCGGCCATCGAAGTCGACATCCACATTGCCTTTTCAGGGTCAAACAATTGTTCGAGGAAACGGTTCTGGTTGTATCGTTCGATTACCTGAAACTGCGTGTCCGAGACTGGATATCCAAAAGTTTGGAATAAGTTTTCCTGAATCGCCTCGTCGCGGAAGGTCGGCACCATCGACTGAGCATGAGGGATAGTCACCGGCCAGGAGTAGACTGGACCTGACTTTTCATGGATGACGATGCCCGGTCCCATGGATCTCTGTTCTTCGACAACGTCGTGTCCGCCCTGCGGATTGTCCCGGCTTCTGATTCCGTGCTGAGCCGCGGCTGGGAAACGCAAGAAATAGTTGTATCTTGTATCCCAGTGGGTGAGCGGGTTCGTGTCGGGACCGGCAGCAAATGCCGGTAACGAACT
The DNA here is from genome assembly GCA_964600935.1 of uncultured Candidatus Obscuribacterales bacterium. Lineage (GTDB taxonomy): Bacteria > Cyanobacteriota > Vampirovibrionia > Obscuribacterales > Obscuribacteraceae > JADYXR01. The sequence goes on along the minus strand of CAZRMH010000102.1, from coordinate 1,884 downwards.
AAACAGGAACATAATGATGGCCAAGAAAACGGAAACGTTCAATCCGTGCTGATTACCGTTGAGGAACAAGCGCGCAGTTACAATTTGCGATGTTGATTTCAGCAGTCGCTGCAACCAGTTTTGCAACCGCTTCTGCGGCTGTTTATAAAGGTTGGATTGTTTATTCGACATTTTCATTATCGTGACCCTGGCGGAGTTGTGGATGACAGTGGCAGTTTGGTTTAAATTTGAATTTTTCATTTCGCTGCCCCCTAATCGTCATCGCCGGAGCTTGGAGGTGGTGGCGGTGGTGGTGGCGCCGGCGTCGGAGCTGGTCCGCCGCCATCATCACCCGAGCCCGACACGTTAACCGACAAGTCGAGTGCGCCGCCGCCGGCTGGACTGGACCCGCCGCCTCCTCCGCCACCAGCAGCTGACGCCGCCGCGGAGATCTGAGAGGCGTCTGCACCACTGTTGTATCGAGCCGTGCCCGAATCAAAAGGTCCTAATGGAACCGGGCAGGCGTTCGAAGACATTGCTTCTGCCGGCAATCCGGTACCGCTGCTTGCGGCGTCACGACAACCAGAATCGTTTCCGCCACCACTATCACCGCCACCATCGACGGAGGCAGAAGGTGGTCCTGCAGCAGCCATTGAGCCGGCCCCTCCATCGGAGTCGCCGCTGTCTCCAGCGCCGCCTCCGCCACCACTACCGCCACCATCGAAGGAGGAAGAAGGAGGTGGTGATGAGTCAGGGTTGGCATTGGCAGAATCCAGACCTTTCGAGCCTGAATCTCCGGACGAGCCTCTGGAAGATGAACCATCGTCACCATCAGGACCGGCGCTGCCGCCACCACTTTGCGAAACGGAAACGTTAGAGTCGATGCTACCGCCACCGCCCGAACCCATCGAGGATGCAGTAACTTGAGGTGGGGCCGGTGCTTGCTGCGGAGACTGACTGTCGCCGCCTTGCTGAGGTGCGGCGCCACCGCCGCCTCCAGCACCGCCGCCAGCCTGATCGGCGCCACCGCCGCCACCGCCACCGCCACCGCCGCCGCCTTGACCGACACTCTTACCGGTCTGGACAGTTTGTTCAATGCCACCAGCCGCTTTAGCAGGGTCGTATATGAATGGATTCATGGCAGCCCACAACATTAGGCCCAGAGAACAACAGAAGATGATTGCCTCCCATTGCAAGTCGCCGGTTCCGAATTTCCCACTGCCGATATATACCAGGCGTTGCGTCATAATCGCCAAAGCCACTGTCCAATAGAATCTCCAAAGGGCAAGACAAATTACGGCTTCAACCCATTTGCTGAACACCTGACGAAAATAACCTGTAGAACTAACAATCGGCCAGGCGAACATCGCCGCGGACAGTGGACCGAGCAAATACAGGTAACACATAAAGACAATTTGGAAAGCGGTCAACATGATAATTGTCAGTGAAACAAAGAACACTGTGCCGTTGACCATCGCCTGGAAAACCTGACTGAGAGCCAATTGATCTTCGTGTTTTGTATACTGTTCCGGAATATTCGCCGCGATTCCGTCTCCGCCCGATCCAAACATGCCATTAAAAGCAGAGATGAACGGAGCCATCAATGGTCCGAACAATTGACCGAACCAAGACCCGACGGAACCGAATAAACCGCCGATTGCCGCATTGATAGCGCCGCTAATCGCAGCGCCAATCCCACTGATGACGCCACCGACACCGCCGCCACCGTTGCCGCCACCATTGTTACCGCCGCCAGTGCCACCATTTGCAGCGCCAGAATTGGCACCACCCATCGTAGCCGCCCCTGGTCCGGTAGCTTGCGCTTCAGGAGGGGAGAGCACGTTTGTATGATTTTCAGGTGAAACGTGGTACGTCAGTTGGTGTGTCCACTCCAGGACCACGTCG
>CAZRMH010000101.1:0-21258 GCA_964600935.1 uncultured Candidatus Obscuribacterales bacterium | reverse complement strand
AGAGGACGACGCCGAGGACGACGAGAGCGATAACGATTGTGGTACCAGTCATGTGAGTATTCCTTTCGGATTGATGCCTTTTCAGGCTTTCGTGAGTGTGCGCGCGACCACGAAGCGCTTTCGCGCTGCGAGGAAACGGCACGGTTTGGGGTCGAGCGAACTGATCAGAGCCGCTCGGGTTGCAGACTAGCACGCAGGTCTTACGACAACCGCGTGCTTTTGTAAAACTGAACAGAAGACGTGTGCGAAGAGCGCACTAAAGTATCGCCAACGTCGGTCGAAAGCGCCGCACGACCTAGTAGTTGCCGCCGCCGCTGCGACCCTGGTAACTTCCACCGCCGGAGCCGCGGTCGATGTTGCCACCGCCCGAGGTGTTGCCTCCGCCGCCGCTGTCACCGCCACTGGACCGTGATTGACCACCGCCGTTGAAACCGCCACCGTTGAAGCCACCACCGCTGTTGGTGTTCTTCGGTCGCAGTGCTTCGGCCAGTGCGGCTGCGGCTCTGGCAGCCTCTTCGACAGCCTCGTCGTGCCGCCTCTTGGCTTTGCGTGCGGCGGCCTGGTCCGCTTCCTCGGCTTCCGTGAACGCTGATTTCGCCTTGCTCTTCGCCGTGGCGTAATCCTTGTTGCGGAACGCGTTGGCGCTTTCGCGCAGGCGCGCGTTGGCGTCGGACATGTCCGCGGACACGTCGTAGCCGTAGTCGTGACGCGCGACCGCTGCAATCTTGTCGTTCGCGGCGTCGTAGGCGCGGTCGGCTTCGGCGCAGAGCCGAATTTCAGTCTCCGCTGCTGCTTGCGCTTCCGTAGCCTTAGCCTTGGCGGCATTGGCGTCGGCGCTGATATCAGCCCAGTCTTCCTTGGCTGTCGACAGGCGACGGTTGACGGTGTCGTAGGCGTTGGTCGCCGAGCGCAGAAGGTTGCGCGTCTCTTCTGTCGTGACATTGTTGCCGACGTACGGTCCCGCCTGGGTGACCGCATTGTGGGCCGCGCTGACATCCAGTCGAGCCTGGTCGTATGCGCGCTTCTGAGCGGCGATCGCCGCGTCGAAGGAGTCGAACGATTTGACGACCTCATGAACGGCCTTGTTGACGGCCGGCCAGTCTGCGATCTTCTTGTCGGTCTCGACCTTCTGCTGACCGAGCTTGGTCTTCGCCTGCGCGAATGCCGTGTCGGTAGCCGCCGACGTCGTGAAGCTGTTCTGACGGAACACGCCATCCAGTCGGTCGGACGTTTTCAGGCAGGCTGCCACAGTATCGCGGCTGTCCTGGCGCAGACGGCGCAGTTCCTTCAAGCGCGCATGCGTGTTGGTCAGCTTCAAGCGCGCCGCGTTCAGAGCCGACTGCGTTGTCGCGACCAGCTCGGCTGCCGCGATGAAGCGTTGGTTGTCGTAGTGCGCCTTGATTTCGGCAAGGCGGGTGACGGTCGTTTTCGACATCGCCTGAGCCGACTCGACACTGGCTGGGTAGCCGGTGATGTTGGCGGGCAGGAAGTCACTTTTGAGCTCCTCGACTGCCGTGAAGGCGGCCGGGAGTTCTCCGTCGAGTTTGACGAGCGTCGTGCGAACCGGCGGGACGGCGGTTTCCACCGTAGCCTTGGCGGCGACGATATCGTCCACGAGCCGGCTGGCCTTGGCAGCAAAGGCGCTGGCTTCGGCTTTTGCCGCCTCGGCTTCGTCGAGCTTGGCGGCAAGCACCAGTTTGCCGGCGTTGTCCCAACTCGTCTGCGCATCCTTGATGCTCGTGTCCGGATTGAAGCCGGATTCGTCGAGCAGGAAGTTGGGAGAGCGCAGTTCCTTGGCGCGGGTTTCGCCGTCGCCGAGAGGATAGATGTAGGTGGCAGCTTCGCCGCGTTTGCCGGCTACCTTGGTCGTAACGTTGACGATTTCGGTGCGTACGCCGGCCAGCGAGTGCTTGAGGGCGACCGCACGGGTGAGCTTCGCTCCCAGAGCCTTGAAGCCTGCTTCCACCGACTCGGAGCCGCTGAATGCTTCGAGCGGGTCCGAATTGAGGATGGCGATGAAGGCCGCTTGTCCGTCCTTGAGACCGCGAATCGTTCCTTCATAGGGTTCCATCGTCAGCTCGGCAGCGGCGATTTCTTTGCGCTGTTCGTTGACTGCGGAGTCGAGGGCTTCGACGTCGAGCTTGTTCTGCTTGGCGCCATTGAAGGCGCTGACGATACCCGCGAGCGCCCTGTTCGTGCGTTCGAACAGTTCCGACATAGCGGTGAGCAGGTCGCCCGGGGTGTAGTCAGCCTTCTCGACCAAACCGCCGAACAACGTCGATTCCTCGAGTGGCAGGTCGTCTCCCGTGACTTCGATGGTGCGCAGGCTGAGCAGTTGCTCGACCTCGGCGAAGCCCTTCACTGAAGGGAACCGATTGGAGGCGAATGCCTTTCGGGCCGCTTCCAGTGTGTCGGTCGCCACTTTACGCCGTGCCGAGAATGCCGCGAAGTCCTTGCACGCAGCCGTGTAGGTGCTGAGCGTGCGGTTCTTGAACTTCGACTTCCAGTCCGACTGTTCGGTCAGGAAGCCCATGTAGCTGCCGCGCAACTTCATATAGAGCTGATTGGCGGAGTCGAGCTTCGTGTTCCAATCTTCAATCAATCCAGCCATTTTCTTGCGGCGCGTCGAATTGCGCACCAGAAGAAAGATCAGCGTGCCGATCAGGATGGCTGCCAGAGCGCCACCGCCGATGTAGAATGGCAGAGCCTTCTGGAATGCGGCTGCTTGAGCGGCTTCTCGCTGATGGAGCTTGATGTCGTAGATCTTGGCGTTGACCGTTGTGACGATGCCTTCGAAGGCGCCGGCAGGGTCTTGAGGCATGTGGCGCCTCAGATTGGGGATAATCGGACCGTTGTTGGTGTCCGAGAAGTAGGCTGCGGTCATGCCCCAGTCGGAGAATTGGTTGCCGCCTTGACCGGCCACCGAGCCCTTGTTGGGATTGTCTGCCCGCCGTACCCACATGATGATCAGGTAGTTGTCGGACGGAAACCCCGGTCGGGACTGCCACTTCAGGATAAGCTTGTCGAGGGCGTCGCGCCCAGGAACTGATGCGTTGAGCATATCCGACCCGCCCTCGGTCGCCACCACATAGATCTGCAGACCGTTTTCTTGTCCTTGCTGGATGAGCTTGGATTCGAGTCCGGTCAGACTGACTGGTGCCTGGCGATGGTTAGATAGCAGCGGGTCGACGTAGACGTGTCTGTCCGGACTGAAGTCGGGAAGCCAGGTCTGCGAAGATTGCGCGAGTGCCGGCTGTGCCACGATCGCCATGAAGACGAAGAGCAGAGCCGCTGTGACTACACCGCGCAGAAGGGATAATTGTCTGAGCATAGGAACTCCCAGCTGTAAGTGTCGTTTCGCCGAGCGTGATCGCCTGGCGTGTGAGACTACCGCCTCATGAGAGACAGTGAAGAAAACGATGGAAACTTGGCTGTTGGGGTGGGGGTTGAGGTTGAACTTCCAGAGCAGCGGGTAGAAAATGAGACGTTGTGAACCTACGAGACGCTGCCGCATGTGCCCAACGATTGTTGACGGTTGTGAAGTTATCTCGTTATAACGCTCGCGAAGAATTCAGCGCCGACAAGGTTGCCAAGCGCCATCAATCAATATCGAATGGCTCTCGACAAGTTTCTCGTGACATCGTGAGTAAAACTTGATGTGAGCGAATTTAAGCGCTGCTTGACTGGCTCAGTTAGCGTAGCGCGAACCGAGCTTTTGTGAGAACGTCTTAATGGCTGCATTTACATCGATCCAACTGCCCCCATATCATTGTTTTTTTGCACCACCTGTGGTGCGATGACCGGTCGGCGAAGCTTAATTGCCTGTCGCGTTCGGCTCGCTGACTGCATTGGGGATATTGAAAAAACTTTCGTTGAAACGCCATCAATGCAAGTCAAATGGCAGAATTATGTGTACCGCGTCAATGAAAGTAGATTCCGAGTAGACGCAGTCGGCGGTGAATCAAAACCTGGCGCTATTGTTTTGAAACTGTTAAGTGCTGCTCAGGAAGCCGGATGTTGAGATTGTTTACAACCGATGAGTAGTTGCGCTAGCGATCAATCTTTCGTTAATTATTGTCCGCTAGGTTTAACATTAGCGTGACGAAAACGTTGATGCCTAGCGTAGTTTCGACTTTAGAAGACGCTACTAATCTGTGTTGGCGATTGGATATATTCTCGCGGCTCACGCTGATCGAATCGGCCTTAGTAGTGTTTAACGCAGGCGTCCTTGTGTCATATAGCCGCTTTTTCATAGCCTATGTGGTCAACCTCTTTTTCTTTTCCTAACAGGACTTCCTACGCCGTAAAAACATACTCCGCATTGCCCTCACCCGGTCTTCAGTCGTCGTAGAAGCGATGTGAGTTGGAGTCCTGTTCTGCCGATGTTTGGAACTAGAGGTTTTTGTCTCTGGTCTGAAATCTAGTTCCCATCGGCTGTGTGCGCTGTTCCACGGGAAGCGAACCTGTCGGTTTGGAACAAAATTTCTAAACCAAGCTTAGTATTCGTCCTTGCTGCTGATGTCATCCGCGGTGGCATCTCGGCAAGTTTGATAAACCGGACGGAGCGATGTTGCGATCGTTTCGTTCCACCGAAGGAGAGTCTCCATGAAAGCAAAATTCCTAGTCTCCGCCACCCTCGGGGCTGGCAACAAGAAGTCGGGCGTCGAACAGGTGGTAACACCGATGTTGATGGTCGCAAAGTTTTCGGGGATGAACCTGAGCGCCGATCTGAACGGATTGGTGGAAAGCACTGACGGGCGAATTCAAGACGAGCTTGCCAAAAACGGTTTCCGAGGCGATCAAGGGGAATCCCTGACCATCGACCTGGGCGCCGACAGCAAGCAGAAACTGGTGCTGTTCGTTGGTCTCGGCAAAGCCGGGAGCTTCGACTGCGGCACTGTGCGCGATACCATCAAGCTGGCTGTCGACAGCGCTGTCGCCGCCGGCGCAGAACGTCTTTCCATTCCGATCATGCCCAACCGGCTGACGTCGGCGAGCCTCGGTCTGCAACCCACCGCCCATATCATCAAGTGCGTCGCCGACGACGTGCTTGCTGCGAAGCGGGGCGATGGGGAGCTGGAGATCGAGCTGGTCACGTCGCCGCACGGCAAACGCCATGTCGAGGCCGGCATCAAGAAGGTGCGCCGGTCCGCGCGTCCCTGTGGTGTTTGCGACGACGTGAAAGGGAAGGAAAAGGCAACTACGGCTGCCAAGCCGGAAGGCACCAAGCCCGCCTGCAAGAAGTAAGAGCTCAAGTTCAGGATCCTGAAAAGTTGTACCCGGCTCAAGATTGAGTCAGAGTCAATGACGTGGCCACGTCAGGAGAGCGAAGTTTCATCGACGCAAGTCGGTGTTCTTCGCTCTCCAGTTTTAGCTTTGTCGTACTAGCTAGTGTAATACTAAGCTCTATCAAAGAAGAATAGTTGAGACAAACGTTGAAGTGGTAGACCACTTCACGTTTGCTGCGAGCGCTATCGAATTCGAGTGTCAGGTTCTAATCGACTCAAAGGCTGACGCTGACAGTTTCCAATTCGAAAACGTTTGCGACTACTTCTCGTCCGACTGACCGGACTTCTCATCCGCGTTGATGCCAAGCTTATAGGAGCCGGCGCGGATGACCAGATTGCTCTGATTGCGGCAGAAACGCTTGATGCGATTCTGGTCGCTGGTCAACGAGCAAATCAGCGAGCCGACAATTGCTGCACCGACCATGACCAGAGCGATTGTCCATTCACTTTCGTGGATGGCGGGAATGGCTGCCAGCAAACCGGCTGCGATACCGGGAATGATGGCACCGATCAAACCCTTGTAGTTGCCCGCTCCGAGACCGAAGCCTGCGGACAGGGCGAAGAGGGCGATGAAAACGACGAGCAGAGTGTTCATAGTATGTGTACCTTTGGTTCCCATGAACCGTTCAGGGTTGTGACGGAACGGGGAGTGGCGGCGATATGCCACCACCCCCGTTCTGCCGGTCTGGTTAGTGCAATCGTCAACAACGAGTGCACTGATGGGCTTCGCTGCCGGAAGCCGAAATCAGGCGCTTTTCAGCGCCGTCTGGATGGAGCGAGCGCGGGCGAGGAGAGCGAGCATGGCTTCCTTGCCAGAAACCGGGTCGCTCTTATAGGTCAGGCGAACCTTCTCCTCGTCGCGGTTGATCGCGTCGAACTCCGCCTTGTGAGCGGCGAACGATTGATCGCCGGCGCGAGCCCACTTGATCTCGATGTCGGCTTGCACCGCGTCGAGATCGGAGCCGGCGGCGAGCGCTTCGGTCAACGACCGAATGATGCCCGACAGCGCCTTGTTGGTCTGGTCGAACAGCGTCTCCATCGAATTGAGCAGCTCGTTGGGCTTGTAGTCGTTCTTCACGACCAGTCCGCCGAACAAGGTTGCGTCTTCCAGGGCGATGTCGGAACCGGTGACTGTGACCGTTTCGCTCTCGAGCTTGGCGATGCAAGCCTGGTAGTTGCCGGTGTCGAAGAGCTGGCGCGCGTCGGCGAGATGCGCGTTAGCCTTGGTGCGCCGTGCCGAGAAGTCTGCGAAATTGGTAAGGGCCGCCTCGTACTGCGACTTCGTCGTGCCGGTAAACTTGCCCTTCCAGTCCGACTGATCTTTCACGAAGCCCATGTAGCCGGCGCGGAGCTTGAGATAGAGGGCGTTTGCCGAATCCATCTTTCCGTTCCAGTCGTTGAGCACAGCCTGGGCAGTGCCTCTCAGTGCACCCTTAGCACGCGAGCGCACGAAGAAGAATGCGCCGGCTCCGCCCGCGAGTAGCACCAGCACGATGTAGATCGGCAGCTGACCCATGAAGTTGGAGCGATCGCGGGCTGCTTGCTGACCGGCGAGGTAGTCGTCGATCACACCGTTGACGTTGGCGGCGATGCCATTGAACAGACCCTTCGGGTCTTGCGGCATGTACTTCTTCACCGCAGGCAGAACCGGACCGTTAGCCGAGCTCAGCGTGGCACCGTTCAGTCCGTAGACCTTCAGGTTGGAACCGGCATTGACCGCGACCCAGCCTTCCGACGGATTGGTGGCACTGCGCATCCAGAGCATGAGCACGTAGTTGTCGCTCGGGAATCCGCTGGCGCCGTTCCAGCGCAGGAGGATTTCGTCGAGTTTGTTGGCGCCGAGGTTGCCCGAACCGGTTTCGGTCGTCTGTTGAACGACCACGACCAGGAATTTGATGTTGTTTTTCTCGCCGGCCTCGCGGAGCTTCTGCTCGAGACCTGGCAGAGCGACTGGAAAATCCGGGTTGTTGGCGACGGCCGGGTCGATGTATACCTGCGTTCCTGCGCTGAATGCGGGACGCCAGGGCGTCTGCGCGGCGGCTTGCGCCGGCGACAGGGTGAGCAAGGCAAAAATCATGACCACGAGCGCGCTCGTGATGTTCTTGAAAAAGTTCATGTATGCTGTACTCCTGAGAAGTTAGGCTGCGCCTGCGTCCGCCTTGAAGCGGTCGTGGCAGTCAGCGTTGACGTACGCGAGAAGCGGGGAATCGAAAACCGAGACGGCGAGCTTCGACCCGCGCGGAAATTCGCGAGTGATATGAGCGCCGTCGATGTAAATCATGCCGTCGAACATACCGGACGTGATCAGCAGCTTGTTGTCGCTCGCTTCACCACCGCGCAGTTCGAAACGCTCTCCGGGATTGCGGAAAGGCTTGTCCACCCAGAAAGCGAACGTTTTGTCCGTAATGTCGGCTATCGGACCACCAGCGGCCCGCATGAAACCAGTCGAGCCGCTCGGCGTCGAGATGAACAAACCCGACGATTTGTGCTCAGCCGTCTTACCCGAGACTTCGAGTTTGTAGCGGCTGGTTCCTGCCGGATTCGAGTGGGTGACATAGACTTCGTTGAGCACTGGGATATCGATGGGCACGCGATCGATCGACAGCTGCAATCTGAGCAGCGCAAGCGGTTTGCGTTTCCCTGAAAGAATGGCATCCAGTGTGGCGTTGAAGCCGGCGCGATCGGTCAGGCAAAAGTGCCCGAAGCTCGATATCGGCGCTGAGTTGACGCCGAGCATCGGCACGTTGTTGCGCACTGAGTGCGACGCATCGAGGAAGGTTCCGTCACCGCCGACGGTGACGACCAGCTCTTCGTCGCGGACGTCGAAAGGTTCGCCGGGCTCGCGAGCGACGCAGCGGGCATCGATATCGCGGTCGTGGAGCGTGTCAACGACATGTTGCAGCGTCAGTCGGTGTTCCTCATCAGTGCGCTCGATGCGCCCGTTTTCGCTGCATGCCGGGTCTAAAAGCCGCTTGAGCCGCTCGTCGTCAGACGCCAGAGCCATCGACTTGAGCGTTTGTTTGACGACGACTAGAACCCGCTTTGGTTGTGTTGGTTTATCTGCTGTCATACCGATGAGTTTCCTTTCGTTAGAAATCCCGTAGCGGGACAGAACACAGTCCACGATGTGGCGTAGACTGCGGCGAAGAAACCTTTTCTGGACGCGAAACACCTTCTAGCTCAGATTACGGCTCCGTTTAAGCGCTTAATTTCTTAAGAGCTGAAACATTTGAGAGCTGATTAGTTAGAAGTAGTGCGTCGCGTGAAAGTAAAAACAGTAAGAGAGTAATGACGTGACGATAGAAATTAGTTAAGTTGCCAAGCAAGCTTAAAAGCCATGTATGTCTGTTTTAAAACCTAAATCTCCTTTCAGTTATAGGCGTTTTCTTGACAGCCATGAGCTGACAGCCGTGTGGCTGGGCTAGCGAACGTCGCGCTAGATGTCCGCTTTACAACAGGGAACTTTTTTGACGTTTCCTAATTCTTACTGGTACCGGGTAGATCGAGTGAGTCCGGCAGTAAAACAGGAGGAAACCAGTCGAGACCACAATTTTAGCGATCGACTTCGTGTATGCCTTTCGGTGTAAGTTGACAGTTTGACAAGTATTCGACGATCTCCTTTTTCTGATCGTGAGCCAAAACTTCCAACGACATGCCGCAGACCGCCTCTGTTAAACCTGGCGGAGTGGGCGTTGGGCGAAAGCGAAAGCGGTTTGCGTTCACGCCCTTCAACGCTTTTTCAGCGGCGAGCACAGAGTGCGTGGTTTCGAAAGTTAGGATAATGCGCATGACAAGCGGACCTTCGCCGTTTTGTAATTCGTTTGACAAATTATCATGTCATGGGATTTTATCGGACGGTTTGTGGGAACGTTAGCTACAGGTAAAAAAATAGGTAAACCTGGTACTTTTTCCGAATCGCGCTTCCCTACTGGATTTCCCGGTGTTATACTGCAAATAGAATGCGAGGTGACTATGCAGTACTTTTTATGCCCACGTTGTAATTTTAAAGTCCCCGGCAATCGCCGTTCCTGCAATACGTGCGGATATGAAGTGCCGAAGGCTGCAGGCAGCTCTGTTGTTGAAGAAGACTCAAAAACTCTCAACAAAAAATCTGCAGTATGGTCCAAATTCCTAGGCTTTAGTCAACAAGATCAAAAGCGTGATGAGAACCCAGCTCTCGGCTAATTGTCGAGGCCCGATTTTCATCAAGACCCTAATTTAACGCGCTGTGACCGAGAAGTTTCAGCGCGTTTCTGTTTCTAGTTTTACCGAAGTGGCGGGATGGGACAGGATTTCTCGGTGCACAGTGGTTGTGAGCGCGCGCTCGCTTGTTCTAGCCGCGTCTGTTTAATTGTGAACGAGCACCTCAATTGGTATCACTGCGCTTTGTTGTTCTCGTACAGATGCTCGTAGTTCCAATAGTGCGCGAAGACTTTGCGCACGTAGTCTCGCGTTTCATCATATGGAATGTTTTCAACATAGGCATCCATATCGCTTATGCCAGCTGCTTGATGTTGTTTTAACCACTTAGCGACAGCATTAGGACCGCCGTTGTAACTCGCTACAGCGAGCATGGCATTGCCCTCGGCTCGTTTCAAAACGTAGGCGATATATGCGGTTCCGAGCTGAATATTTATGTCAGGTTTGAAAATATCCGGGGCGGAGCTTAAGGTGATACCGTTGTGTTTCGCCACACCATAGGCGGTGCCTTTCAGTAATTGCATCAAACCCATGGCGTTTGATCGACTGACTGCTTTGTCGTCGTAACGTGATTCCTGGCGGATTAAACCGTGGATCAAGAGCGGGTCCACAGCACGTTTCTTCGATTCACGCTCGATAATATTTCCAAAAGCGAGTGGATATGCGAATCGCCAATGTGCTGTGGGCTGAGGATAACCTTCCAGCTTGAGCGAAGCGTTTGCCCCGGCTTTAAGCACCAGTCCTTGTTTAAACAGCACCCAGCCTCTAACTTCGGGCGGCACCTTGCCGGTGACATATTTAAAGCAATCGTTGTATTGGCGTAACCACATCAAAGTGGCCGCGGTTTCACCCATGGTGGCAGGCATTTTTTTGAACTGAAACAGTTCCGGTGGTTGGGGCCAAACCCAGCTCGGGTCTGGATTGTTTCGACCGGTTACGAATGACCATTTTCGATCGGCAACCGGATGCGCCGGGTCAGAACGCAGATGGCGGGCGCGATGCTTGGAGCGGTAGCCATAGTAACTGCCGGGATAATTGGCTTCAGCCCACTCGTAGCTGGTGATGGCCTGTGCCTTTTGATCGACGGCTTCTTGCAATTTCCCGCGCCAGAAAGCGAATTTGGGACCGATGTGCGTTTGCGAATAAGTCTTGGTCGCCCGATCACAGTAAGCCAATGCGCGAGCGAAATGGACTTTCTTGCTCGGCCCGCTCTCGGCATACCCTTGTTTTGCAGAGCTCCAAACTAGCCACCATGCGGATTCCGGTGCGAACTCCGAAGTGGGTCGTTCTGTTATTAGTCGATCGTAATATGGCGCTCCAGCTGGTGCTCCGAGTCTTTTCGCCACATTCCATAAAGCGATGTCGATTTTCTCGGGCTTGCGTTTCAAAATTTCTTGCCAGAGTGCGGTCGCTTCCTTCGTCGGTACTGGTTTGCAAAAATCAGATCCGACATCTGCTATGTACGGATTTTTTGGATCCGCATCCACAGCCTGTAGAAGTGCTGCTACTCCTTCTGGTCTTTTACCTGTTTTCATCAAACAGACCGAACGATAGATATGTTTGCTGCCGATCTGATTCCAGGTATCGAGTGCGTCCTGATAGCGTCCGTTTTTATAAAGTGCCAGCGCAATTAAGGCTCGATCGCCTGCGGTCAATTCGATCAGCGGTTGCGAGAACGAGTTTGGAGCCGCATTAGCAGCTGGTTTAGCCTGGCAGGCATCGACCATCAAAGCGATGATTTTGACAGCGTTTTTTCCACCAGGAGCGAACTGCAGATAATGACGAAACTCTTTTTGTGCCGTTTTCCAATCGCCAGCTGTTTCGAGTGCAATCGTGCCCAGGTAGAACGAAGTGCCGGTGGCGTACTCGGTGCCTGGAAAGTAATCGCGCACGCGATCGAAAACGTTTGTCGCCGCGCCGTAATCTCTGGATTTGTAATAAGACTCGCCAAGTCGATAGAGCGCTTCCGGAAGAACCGGATCGGTTTTGACTGTGCGTTGCCAAACTCCTTTTTCGTCATCCTGCGATTTGGCGCTGTCACGTTCCTTCCGGATACTCTGCTCTGCTTTTTTAAGCAGAGGCACTAAAATTTGTTGTGTTCGTTTTTCGTCGCTGACACCAGATGCGATATCAGCCGCTTTCATGCGAGCCGGTGTCGAGAGAGGCTCGTAGCCCGCTGCTTCTTCGTAGAGTTTGATTGCTTCTTGCGAAGATGTCGATGACGGTTGCGCCGCGACTAATGCTGCCAGAACGTATGCTGAAAGCTGTTTTTCATGTCCACCGGCAAACAAATTTTTGCGCACCGCTTGCAATAGTTCAATTGATTGTTCGCGTGGTGCCTGCCCGACAGAACCAATTGCTTCGCGCAACTCTTTGGAAACCTTGATAAATCCGGGATCGAGTTGCGGAACGATGACCACACGTTTCGGTTGCGATGTCGCAGGAACGATGGCGTCGTGATCGGCATAGCCTGAACCACCGTCTGCGGCATCACTGGCCGCACCAGGCGGATTGACGGCGCGGTCCGAGTCGTCATCCTGCGTTTGCGCGGGCACGCCGCACCCGACGCTCAGGCTGAGCGCGATGGCGGCAATAATTATATGCGGCAGCTTTGGCAACGAATTCGGCTGAAGATAAATAGTAAGTGTACAAAGCGCTATGCTAGCATAGCCTTGGTCTCCGCTCCTTCTTTGATTCGGTTTTGACAAAAACTCGTATTTATTTTGACAACGCGGCCTCGAGCTTTCCTAAGCCTGAGGAAGTTATCCAAGCGCAGTCGGAGTTTCTCAGAACTTGCGGTAATCCTGGTCGGGGTGCGCATTATTTCGCCCTGGAAGGCGCTCGAAAGATTTTTGATGCCCGCGAGAACATTGCCGATTTTCTTGGAGCGAAACCGTCTGAACGGCTTATTTTTACAGGCGGTTGCACGGCATCGATCAACATGGTTGTCCATGGATTGGCTCTGGACGGTCGTTTCGCCGCTGGTGACGTCGTGATAGTCAGTTCCCTGGAGCATAATGCGGTAATGCGTCCACTCGCTCAGTTGCGGGAAACGCTTGGCATTAAAATTGAGATTTGTCCGGTTGGACCAAACTTTAAAATGAATCTTCAAGCACTGGTCGAGAAACATGAGCCGAAACTCGTGGCGCTGGTCTGGGCCAGTAATGTTACTGGAGAAGTGCTGCCCATCGAGGAAATCGCAGTTTACTTGAACGAACGAAAAATACCTCTTCTGGTGGATGGTGCTCAAGTTGCAGGTAAACTTAAAATAGATCTGTCTGCGAATCCTGGTATCAGTTTCTTCTGCACGTCGGGACATAAAGGTTTGATGGGGCCCCCAGGCGTCGGACTTTTATATGTTGCGCCGCAATATACGCTTGCGCCGTTCCTTTCCGGTGGTACCGGTTCTCGTTCCGAAAGTTTGGAGATGCCCACTGCTTATCCGGATCGGCTTGAAGCTGGAACCTTGCCTGGACCGGCGATTGCTGGTCTGTCGGCGGGTGTTGATTGGATAAAGGCTAAAAACACCAAAGCAATATTGCAGAATGAATTGGCTTTATTGGAAAAATTCTTGCAGTGGAATTCGAAAGAGAAACTGGTTCGCGTTTTCGATACAGGTCTTAGTTCGCAACTACGGATGCCATTGGTTTCTTTTAAATCAGACAATCTATCAGCGGCTGAAATGGCTGATCAACTTGATACTGAATATGGTATCGCTGTGCGATCGGGTTTGCATTGTTCGGCTTCCAGTCATGAAACATTGGGCACTCTCGACCAGGGACTCGTGCGGGTTAGCTTCGGTCCGTTCAATACTGAGGAAGAAGTCAATCGCCTTTGCGATGCGCTCGTTGAAGTGACGAAGAAGTAGAGCGCTGTTGCCAATCGTTTTCTTAAGTATCGAACGAGCCGCTCTTCAGTCGAGCATCGTAGTGACGAAACCTCGATTCTCATCGTGACCTAATATCAAAGATGCGAGTTGCCGTGAGACGATCGACGGCTATTCCCGTCAAACAGCCATTGTTTTTCTTGGTAACGGCGTGTCTTTGCGCTAAGATTCGAATTGACTCTCCTTCTCTCCTTTTAAAAAGTGCACTCCTTATAAAACCCTGATGTATTGCCAGTTTTGACCGCTTTTTAGCACTTCGTGTGCAAAGGCGTACTGTGCATTAGCACCAAGTATGGTTGCACTCCCACAGTTCGCGCTGTGCGTATCGACACTTGATGTGATCGACGTCAGCGCCTCAAGAGGATAAGCCTATGCAAGCTCTCTGTGTCGCCGGTGGTCTGGTTCTGCTCATCGCTGTTGCGGTAATCACTGTTCGAGCGCTTCGCGCGCCGAAGCCTGTTCTGACCACGATCGAAGATGTTAAATACATGCACGAGCGCGTCGCAAGCGTTCTCGCCATCGCCATCGGTCGCGGCGATGTTCCCGTGATTGTCGAGTTGATTCGCAGCACTGTGCCATTCTTGCATCGCGCCAAAAACGCCCTGGATTTCGACCGGCCGATGCGGGCGCGGCTGCATCTCAACCTTGTGTCTATCGCTCTCGCCTGGGCGGAGACCGTTCTCGAAAGCCGTCGTCACGAGCTTCCGCGCATGGTACTTTCCAATCAATTGGCGCTCGGTCTGGCGCTTCTCGAGCGGAACAACTATGAGGCGGCGAAGGAAGAGTTCGAGAAGGTGTGGTTGAACGATCACGCTCACGTCAACGCCAAACGCGTTGCCATCATGGCGCGTATCTGGATCCACGCGTCGCTCGGTGAACACCAGGACGCAGCCGAGACCGAACAGCTCCTGATTCTGTTTCCTCACGTCGCCAAAATGGAAGGCGTGGACCTGACTTGCACGATCTCTCGCGAAAACGACTGAGTATGAAATCGGTTTGGTTTGTTGTGAAACCTAAACGGTGCGGTGCGCGCAATCGGCGAAGTGGGTCAGTTGAGAGTCCAGGATGGATCGTCTTCCATCGGTGATACTGTCTGGGGCGTCCGATCTCAATTACGAGAGGAGGAGTCCACTGTCTCTAGTTCGCGGAGTCCACCAGCACGAGCGCTAGTGAACTTACACCTGTTTTGATTTTTGTGCGCGTCCATCGTGTAATCACTAGAAGGCGACCAGAGCAGCGATGCGAGCTGACCGCGCTATTGCAGTGCCGTCAAGAAGCAGGTAGCCAGAGGATGTGCCGACGAGATACTCTAAACGTATCTCGTTTTCGTTGAAATTATTCAAGGACACGTCGCATCTAGACTGCACACACTTGGGCAAAACGTTTTTCATTGCGCTCTCATGCGTTTGGAGTCTATTGATCTCCATCGGAGCGGCTCGGAAATTCGTTTGTCTTGCCACCACTCAGCCCAAAGAGCGGGGAAGTGCAGCGAGGAGCCGACGTATCCGCTCCCGAGCAGACGCCTTTCGAATGAAAAATTCTAAGGCGTTTGCAGCGGCGTTCTTGAACGGGCGGGACGTGGGCACACAACAAACAACATCAAGTTAAAGTGAACTATAAGATGAGAAAAACGGCTCGATTCGATAAGACAACTTCCATCAAAAAGCAGCAACTGGAAAATTCTGCTCACTGCGATGCACTCAAGAAGGCTAAGAGGACTATCGTTCGGGAAAGATCCGCTCATAGCGAGGCGCTTCAGAAGTTCAAGGGTTCTATTGTTCGGGTTCTTAAGACAATCGAGTCCGCAGAAAAATCCGTCCGGCATAAAAAGAGTCGCCTGGAAGATGCGCGTCTGGATGTTAAAGTGCTTCGAAAAAGACTCATAGAGGCTGAATACACAAGCCTTAACCTGAGCTTGGATTACGGTGAAATATTTGACACTTCTCCAATCAAGAGAGCTCTTGCTTTCGCGAGGTTAAGGAGGTCGCGGGCGATGAGCTCCCTGACCGAGGCCAAGGCGCGCCTTTCTATGGCGAAGTCCGAGCTATCCGCTATCCTCAGCTGAAGTAATCGGGGCTCGGCCCCGTACAGTAAAGGCTGGCGGTTCGTCTTGTCCTTCCGTTGGTGCTTGACGTCGCTATCCCGCAAAACGTTTTGGAAATTAGACTCTCTGTCAGTAGTTGCCTCGTTCCGTTTGCAACGAGACAACTCCGACTCATTGACTGTGCGAGGCGGGTGGGATGCCTGCCTCGTGCCTGTGCCGAATGCAGGCTGGCTGCGATTGGGCTGTTAGATCTTTAGAGCTTTTGGAGTATGCTCAATCGCGTTGTTTGTACTAGTCGTATTAATAGAAATGTCGAGTGGCTGAGGTGGCTCGATCTGGTTTCCATTTGCCTTTTGCTTACTTGTAAAAATTACAACACGTAGTAGGACGGGGTGGTATTGAAGTTGGTGCGGTAATTTTAAATCGGCAGCGCTCCATGGCGGAACGCTGCCGAAGTTAATCAACTACTATGGTGTCCGATTACTCAGGCGGCCGCTTCGATTGCGACGAACACGCCGGTTTCCGTATCGTACTCTTCCACGATGCCGGTCTTCATGTCGAAGATCAAACCATGCACCTGCACCGAATCGCTGTTGTTCGCGATGCACGGATGCGTTTTCGCGTTGTCGAGTTGATGCAGAAGGTGCTCTCGACAGGCGGCTCGCGAGAGTTCAATTTGTTTGTCGGCATCGAGGTCGGCCCAGTTGCCGACGTGAACGTGTCTGGTCTGATCGACCCAGAGCTTGAGCGCTTTGAGGTCGCAAACGCACTGCGGTCGCTTCAGTGCCGCCTCGACCAAGCCGCAGCCGTAGTGTCCCATGACGACGACGTGCTTGATGTTGAGCACATTGATGGCGAACTCGAGCGTAGCTGCGCCCTCGCTGGGGTGGGCTTCATTGTAAGGCAGGATCATGTTGCCGGCGTTACGCAGGCAGAACAGATCGCCGGGCCGTGTTTGCATCACGAGTTCTGCGTAATACCGCGAATCCGAACAGGTGAGCACGAACGCGAATGGATTCTGGCCGCTGGCGAGTTGAGCGTAGAGGTCGGCGTGTTCTTTCCAAGCCGTTGCCTTGAACGATCGAATCCCTTCCAGATGCTTCATACCTACTCCAGGTTTTGTTGTCAGAATCCGCAGAAGGAGTTTCCGCGGACGGAAAAAAGAGTGAGATGTCGTTTGAAAAACAAAACGAATTTTTTTGCAGCATCGAACTTGTGGTCGTTGGTCGACCGCATGAGGTTCGCTTGACCGCGGTTTTCGAACTGAACGACTCTGATCCGCGTGTTTAAGAAACACTCGGATGGGTTGTTGGTGAGATGTCGATGAGTCGAGAGTGCGTTCGAAAGTCCTTGGAGAGCGGTGCTGATGCAAAAAAGTGATGAGCTACCGTATAAAAATGCCGCCGAAATTCGCAAGAATAGTAATGATTGCTACACTCCTTGCGGTAAGCTTTCGATCGGCTGAAAGTCACTTGTGATCGGGGTGTGATCGCGCCTGTGAAAAAAGTTCTCGGAAAATTGATTCAGTTACTCGCCTGGTGTAGCTGAATATACTGATATTGCGATCCCGGTGTGCAGACAATTGGCTCTGGCTGCCATCTCTGCAGTGGTCTGCCCGACTTTGAGAAATCTCGATGTCATGGTACATCTTTTGGCGTTTGCTGTTTTTTTTCTACTAGTCTAAGTCGTTGATGCACGGAAAGAAAACTCGGGACAAAGATTTTGTCTTCGTCCCGAGTGAAAACTAACTGAGCCTGATTATTTGAGATGCGTTATTCGTCGTCGTTGCCGGCGCCCTTCTTGGACGTGGGTTTCCATTCGTCGGAACAGATAAAACCTTTGGCGCGCAAAGCCGCTTCGCAGTCGCTGACGGAGAGCTGGCTGGCGAAAGAGCCTTCGCAGACTTCGCCGTCGCCTTCCGGCAGGTGGCTTGCGATCAGGTAGTCGAGCTGGTCGTCGCACTCAGCCTCACCGCGACCGAAATCGGTGGTGGGATAGAGTTCGTACCAGGTGTGCCCATCGCGCGCCGCTTCTTCCTCCGAACACATGCGGAAAAGGAAGTCGGAAGGGCGGAAGAGCGGATACTTGCCGAGGAACTCGAAGCCCTCGTTGGTGGAGGCGCGTTCCGCCATCCTGGATTCTGCTTCAGTGGCTGTTTCTTCATTGGCGTCGAAACCGGCGAAACCGCGGATAATGGTATCGACGATGGTGCCATCCTTTTCGACCACGAGTGCTTGAACAGGCAGGGTTTCGTGGAAGAAAACGCGTTCGATCGGCTCGCCGTTCTTGCCGCGCTTCGAGATGCGCTTCCATTTGTTCGCCAGCGTCGGCAAATCGGCGCCGAACACTTGCGGCCAAGCTTGTGCCAGTGCCTGTTTGCACGTGGCGGTTGAAATCTTCTGGGGCATGCTGATTCCTTCAGTTGCTTTTGAGAGATTCGCTAAGGCAAATCGCAATTCACCTCCTGTTAAACGCAACAAGAGAAGAAACGGCAGGAACATTGCTGTTCCCGCCGTTCTTCGTCTTGTGCGCAGCGTCAGCCGACCACAAATTTATTCTGAAGAAGAAATGCTTTGCGTTCAGCGGACACTGTAGTACCTGGAAGAGCTTCAGACCAGCTTCTCGAACTCGACGAGGTAGTCCTCGAAGGCGTCGAGCGCCAGGGCGATCGGCTGAGGCGAGGAGAGATCCACGCCAGCGGCCTTGAGGATGTTGATGCTGTAGTCGCTGCCGCCCGCGCTCAGGAAGCCCAGATAGCGCTTAACAGCCGGCTCTCCCTCGGTCAGGATCTGACGCGCCAAGGCGATCGCGGCACTGACTCCGGTGGCGTATTGGTACACGTAGAAGCTGTTGTAGAAGTGCGGGATGCGCATCCACTCGAGCGGGATCTCATCGTCCATCTGGACGACGGCGCCGTAGTACTTCTGGTTGAGATCGCGATGGATCTCGCACAGAAGGTCGGGGGTCAGAACTTCGCCGGCTTCGGCTTTGGCGTGCGCGATCATCTCGAACTCGGCGAACATCGTCTGACGATAGAGCGTCTGGCGAATATTCTCGAGCTGGTGGTTGATGATGTAACGCCGCATCGCCTTGTCCTTGGTGGTGGCGAGCAGATGGTGGGCGAGCAGCGCCTCGTTGAGCGTCGATGCCACTTCGGCCACGAAGATGGTGTACTCCGACGAGTGGTACGGCTGGTGCTTGCGCGAGTGCCAGCTGTGCATCGAGTGACCGGCCTCGTGAGCGAGCGTGAACATCGACTCGAGCGAGTCCTGCCAGTTCATCAGCATGTACGGCGCGGTCAGATAGCTGCCGGAGCTGTAGGCGCCAGATGCCTTGTTCTGGTTCTCGACCACGTCGACCCAGCGATTGGCGAAGCCGGCGCGCAGAGTGGCGACGTATTCGTCACCGAGAGGTGCGACGGCAGCCAGCACGAGCTCCTGGGCTTCCGCATAGGTCGGCTTGTAGCTCACCTCGTCGACGAGCGACACATAGAGGTCGCTGAAGTTGAGCTTCTTGACGCCGAGGATCTTCTTGCGCAGCTCGAGATACCGGTTGAGCCGCGGGATGTTGGCATGCACCGTCGAGATCAGGTTGTCGTAAACCGAGAGCGGTACGTTCGTGTCATGCAGGCGATGCGCGCGAGTCGATGAATGACCGCGAGCTTTCGCTTCGAAGATCTCGGACTGGACGCGCGCAGCGTAGGTCGCCGAGAGCGTGTTGCGATACTTGCCGTAGGTGCGGAATTGAGCACGGTAAGCGCGTTGGCGAACCGGCTTCGATTTCGACATCAGGAAGCCTTCGATGTAGTTGCCGTGGGTGAGGCGCACGCGGTTCTTGCCGTCCGAGATGATCGGGAATTCCATGTCGGCATCGGAGAGCATGTCGTAGATGTTGCTCGGACCAGCGTGGAGCATGGAGGCGTTGGCCAGCACTTCCTCGACTTCGGCCGAGCGAATGTGAGGCTGCCGGCGCAGCAGGTTTTCCAGCTCGAAGCGATGGGTCGCCAGTTCGGCGGAACCGCTGATGAAGCCCTGCATGGTATCTGCTTCGATGGCGAGCAGCTCGGAGTCGACATAGGCATAAGCGGCGCCGAAGTTGACGAACAGCTGGCGAGCACGCTCGCGCAGCGCCTTGTTGGCGGACACCGTGGTGTCTTCGTCGGCCTTCAGATGGGCATAGGTCCAGAGCTTCTCGATGGTCATGCCGAGTTCGTCACGCAGATTGAGCAGCGCGAGGACGTTAGCGGCGGACTCGCCGAGCTTGCCTTTGAAGTCGCCGATCTTGGGAATCAAACTTTCGACTTTGCGAAAATCAGCTTCCCAGGCGTCCACCGACGGGTAGATGGTGGAGAGGTCCCAGGTAAGCGCGACGGGCACATCAGCCCTTTTGGGAAGAGTGGTAGCACTCATGATAGTTTCCTTTCGTTGAGAACTGTGAGACTCAGCTCTTTAGCGGTTTCGCAAAGCGTCTCCAAACCACATACCCAACCGAACCCACGAGGGCGACGAATTGGCATGCGAAATTGAAACGTTTTTTTGTTGCGCTAAACTCAGAGCTGGTGGTGAAAAGTACGACTTACAGTGCTGGTTTCATCGCTGCTGATGCAATGCGAATTGTCTATGAAAAAATTACCATAAGATACGGTTCATGACTTCTGTTATTAAAACTTTCAAGAAAAGCCTGATATTGTCGGAATCTCTATGTGATTATCAAAGAGCTTTAAACATGCTGAGCTCCTCTTTATTTACTAATTCTCAACCGTGACACGGTGCGCTAACTCGCGCGCAGGACGTTGAGCGCTTCAATCAGCGATCGTTTCGGTTTAACCGATTCAAGTTCTTTGATCTAGTTCAGGTATTGCTAAACAAAAGTCGCCGTTCAGATCATGCTTGGTTCGACGATTTGTTTGCGTTCTGAACAAGCGTTTCTAAACCTAGCGTTCGTTTTTTTGATTCGAATGTGCACCATAAGCGGTGGCGTCCTCTCAGATGTTTCACCAGATGTACAATTCTGAATCTTCCCGTAAGTGAAGATCGTTGCTGTCACCGAGATTTGTGGACTCATAGACTTCGTCCAACGTGATCGAAATTATTCTTCCTGGACACACATCTAGGTCGAAATCTGCTCTGTCTTCCAGCGTTTCAATACTCCAATTTCCGAACTCATTTCTTCGGTGGATTTCTAAGCGTCTTCGATTTTGTTGGACGATAACATATGCCTTGAGAGAAGGAATGCGTTTATAGGCGACTAATTTCTCTCGTCGATCCGTTGTAACTGTGGACTGGGAGAGAACTTCAAAGATGATTGTCGGCGTTCTTGTGAAGGTGTTCTCCTTGTAATAGTCGCCGCAATCGACCATCGCATCCGGATAATAGAAACTGTTGCTTGCGTCAACCCGGACTAGTAGCTCGCTTCCATGAACCCTGCAGTCGCTGCCTTTCAGTTTGGTCTTCAAAGTGAATGTGATGTTGGTCGATATCAGGCTGTGCGCCTGTGTGCCTCCAGCCATAGCAAAGACTTCGCCGTCACAATATTCATGTTTCAAGTTCGAGGAACTCTCAGAAGCTAAGAATTCCTCCGTTGTGATGTGTTTGCTCGGTTTCTGCATTGGATTGACCAATAGACGTACTGCCATTATAGCTTCGCGTGAGGTCGGCCAGCTTTTGCTGATCGGTGGTGGCGTTAAACCAGAAACGGAGAAGAATTTGTTCACGAACGCTGTGTTCGATAACAGTAGGAAGTTCAGAAAAGCCTCCGGTGGGGTAGGTTTGAATGCTTGGTTGGTTTTCTGAGAAAACGGAAAGCTTGTGGATGCCAAGCGGCGAGGGAGGGGTCCCCAG
>CAZRMH010000100.1:0-21393 GCA_964600935.1 uncultured Candidatus Obscuribacterales bacterium | reverse complement strand
GTTTGGCAATCGTGTGGTCGGTCATTCCTAAAGATATGCAGACAAGCGCTTCGTATTCAGCGCTGGTTAAGTTGGTTGCCCGATTTTGTGTACGTTGAATAACTCGAGCGATACCAGGGTGGATCCAGCAATCGCCAGAGGGCACTGCCTTGCAAGCTTCTACCACTTGTTCATTGGATGCGTTTTTCAGAACATAACCAAAAGCACCGTCCGGCGGCACAATCTTCCACAGTTGACGCACGTAGACTTCATCGGAGAAGTTAGAAAGCATGATGACGCCTGTGGTTGGTAACTTCTCTAAAATCATTTCGGCCGCCTTGATGCCGGAGAGATGAGGCATTTTGATATCGAGAAAAACCAGCTCTGGTTTAATCTTAAGCGCCATATCGACAGCCTCCTGGCCATCATGTGCTTCGTGAAACGGAGCGTGCTCTTTCACGTTGTTCTCGAGGAGACTGCGCAACCAGCCCCGATCTCTGTCTTCATCGTCAGCAAACAGAATCGTCATACATTACCTCTAGAGTTGTCATCCGACGTAGGGACCGCTATTTTGAGCCGCAGCTCACAACCATTTTCAAAGGATTCCGGTTTTA
The DNA here is from genome assembly GCA_964600935.1 of uncultured Candidatus Obscuribacterales bacterium. Taxonomy (GTDB): domain Bacteria; phylum Cyanobacteriota; class Vampirovibrionia; order Obscuribacterales; family Obscuribacteraceae; genus JADYXR01. Next base: position 20,800 of record CAZRMH010000100.1, on the reverse strand, counting down.
ACCATTCCACGTGAGCCCCAATCAATTGGGCTCGCTGTCGAATGTTCACGAGTCCGTGGGAATCAGCCCTGATTTTTGAAGGGTCGATTCCTCTACCATTATCCGTGACTTTAATAACTATTAGGCCATCTTGCAAGCCTATAGATAATTCAACTTCGTTTGCATGAGAGTGCTTTTGTATGTTATTTAGTCCTTCTTGGACTATGCGATAGAGCTGCAATCTGGTCATCTGAGAGAGACCATAGTCGTCTTGCTCGTCACCATCCTTAAAACTAGTCTCAATATTCATGTCTCTTTCAAGAGAAACGAGTAGATTCTCCAGCGCTGGCTTGAATCCCATGGTTTCTAAAACAGAAGGGTGCAAATCGTTAATCACTCGACGCATCTCGACGACAGCCTGGTCGAGTTTCGAACGCATCTCTTGCGGAACTGGATTATCAACCAGTTCTTCTGACAGTTTGTCAGCCATTCGAGCGACTGAAGACAGTGCCGGCAGCGTTTCGTCATGCAAGTCTTCGGCGATTCGCTGGCGCTCTTCCTCTGCGCGAACCTGCATGGCCTCACGTGCTTCCGCGAGCTCTCGGTTGCTCAAACGTAAATCGGTATCGAGATAAATCAGCGTTCCGAAAACGAATGAAAGCATCAGCACCGCCAGTAGAGGCACGATTGGAACATAAACATATGACATGATGAAGAACATTTCAGTGGCAGCGACGATCACCATCGAGGTTGTTAGAAACTTTGTGGTGCGGCTTCCCATCGCCAAAATAGAAGAAACAGCCCCTAGTATTCCGCCCGCCAGGAGTAGAAGGTGATGCATTATTGTGCGAGGAAACGTGTGGATTATTTGGTTTTTGTGAATCGTATTGATCGCGTCCGCTTGAATCTGGGCATGCGTAACGTTTGCAGCCAACGGTGTTCGCACGGTGGGAGTGTTGTCTTGTTTCTGAGTGAACTTTGTTCCGATGATTACGACTTTTCCTTCGAAGTGGGAAGGCGAAACTTCACCATTGACGATCTGTGCTGCTCGGGTGGTGTCGTATTTGGTGCCGCGAAAATTGATATATAAAGGAATATCGTCTTGTGAAAACTTTGGCATCTGGCCGATGGTTGGACCGATACCGCTCTTGCTCGCCATCAAACCTGCCACCGCTTTCGGTAGCGAGTCAAAAACTTCGTGTCCATAAGTAAAGATTGGACTATTGACCGTTCCCTCTGGAGTAACTGCAACCATTGGCATCTGGCAAACCAAACCGTTTGCTTCTGTTTGCAAATGATCGTATGCGCAAGCGGCGCATGCCTTGCGCAATTCCGCAGACGGGAAGTCTGAAGCGTTTTCCAGATTACCGAGCAATGCCAAAACGATATTTGATCGGTGCTTTTGGAATGTCTTGACGAGCTCCGGATCCGACTTGCCGGAGAGGTCGATGTCCACAACGACTAGAAGTGGTGAACCCGCTTCGATGGTATTGATCAGTTTGGCTAAAACACCCTGAATCGGATTCGGACCGCCGTCTACAGGTTCTGCTTCCAGGTCGAATTGATCGTCGTCATCATAGGTTACAAGGACGATATCGGGCGATTTTACCTCACCCAACACTTTCGAGTTGATCTCATGGGCGACTTTGAATCGCCATTCTAATAAGTTCAATTCCATCGTATCGAGCACGGGTGATTCCGCCAGCAAAATTGTCGCCAAGCATCCGGCTAGAGTTCCCCAAAAAAGGCGCTGGAACAAAAGTCCGTCGCGGCCTTGTTTTGCCATCGCTAGTGGTAATCGGCGCGTGAGCGGCGCCAGAAATGAACTCATTTTCGCCATTTATCGGAGCATTCCTTGAATCCGTTTTGCGGCTCCCTCACTAATGCTCCAAGAGTAGTCTAGCGGAGGGCTTACTGCAATTGTCTGGGGTTTACCCCAGAGCTGCCTATATAGATGATAACCCAGTAAAAACCCCAGGTGGTATAACTATTGGTCCACAGTGCCGAGACGCTCTGCCCGTTGTAGTCGAAAATAGTACCTGCCCTATGCGAACGGTTTACAAGGCCACATGCGCACAATTCACAAGGGTTTGATCCTTGTAACCTTACCGCTGATTTTTGAGTTCGGATTCATTTGGCACGTGCGGAATCTGATGATAGACGCTTTCGACAAGACGGACCGGATATCAAAATCTCAAGACGTCCTCGAGCACGTCGCCAACCTTGAAGAAGCAATTCAAATGACCAGCCTGGATGTTGCCAGGTACTCCATGAAAGTAGGCACAGAGGAGAATCTGCAGTCGCTTTTGGACGCTTCGTGGCGACCAGGTGATACGAGAAAGCAGTTTAAGCAGCTTCGAAAATTGTTCGCTAACGACGCACGAGACGTGAATGATTTACTGGAATTCGAAGGCGTTTTCGGTGAATTTGAAAGTTTGATTCAAAAGCTGAAAACGAGCGTGGATACGCGGGCTAGCTTGAGTGAGTCTGACAAGATTATCGTTTATCTCAATATCAGAGAGAAGCTTACAGAACTGAAACGTTTCACTAAAACGTTCATAGTCCGTCAAAAGAAACTCGGTAAGCAGATGCTCGAAGAACATCGCCAGTTGCGCCAGACGCTTATGTATTCAGTCGCCGTTGGAGCGTTCGTGAATCTTATTATTGCGTTTGTCAGCGTTGCCTATTTTTCGAAAAGCATTGGTCGTCGGGTTAAAACTGTGGTGGATAACAGCATTTTGTTTGCTGCCGGGAAACCGCTAATGGCACCGCTGACTGGCAATGACGAGATTGCTGAGATGGATGTTTCGTTTCGTCAGATGGTTCGAGTCGTTGAAGAATCGCGCCAAAAAGAACAAGCGATTCTTGCTAACGCTGTTGATATCGTCTGCACCATGAATGATACCGGACGCATTACCCAGGCTAATCCGGCGCTTCTCAATGCGCTGGACATGGACGAAGACGATATTCTAAGTCGGCACTTGCTTGATTGTATTGCGCCGGATGATCGTCAAAAATACAACGAGTTTTTAGAAATGGCCAGTCAACGTCGAGACGAAAGTCATCGCATCGAATTACGATTGAATTCTAGGGATGGCAGTATTCGAGACTTTCTCTGGCATGTGAAATTTAACGAGCAGTATAAAACTTACTACTGCGTTGCCAGCGATATCACACAAAGAAAAGCGCTCGAGCGCATGAAACAAGAGTTTATCGCCATGGTGAGCCACGATCTTCGTTCGCCGTTAACCGCTATTTTAGCCACTTTCGACTTGTTATCCGGAGGCGTTCTCGGAAATCTGACCGAAAAAGGTGCTAATCGCATTGAGATGGCTAACCTTAGTTTGAAACGCTTGATTAATTTGATCAATGAAATGCTCGACCTTGATAAGCTTGAATCCGGGACTATAGATGTAGATCTGAACTCAGTCTCGGCGAATCATATTCTTGTGCTGGCGGCAGAATCGTTGCGTGGGATGGCTGAACAAAACGATATAAGTCTCGAAGTTCGAAATTGCGACCTGCAAGTGGTGGCAGATGAAGATCGCTTGATGCAGGTGCTGACGAACTTTGTTTCCAACGCGATTAAATTCTCGCCGGCTAAAGGCGTTGTTACACTTTCGTGTAAGGACATTGATGGTTTCGTCGAGTTTCGGGTCGACGACAACGGTCGTGGCATACCGCCGGATAAGCTTGGTTTAGTTTTCGAGCGGTTCAAGCAAGTAAGCGCCGACGATCATAAGGTGAAAGGCGGAAGCGGTCTTGGCCTTGCAATTTCGAAGGCTATTGTGGAAGCTCATGGCGGAACGATCGGGGTGGATAGCACGCTTGGCGTAGGCAGCAGTTTCTGGTTTCGCATTCCCAACGATAAGCCCTAATTTTTGTCGCGGCTCGGTCAGCCGGTCGTGTTGATGGCAGACCGGAAGAGCCGTCAGCTGGGGAACGTGGGGTAAACCCTGGGAGCGGTTGGCGATTGTTCCTGGCGATTTATGGTTGTCGAGTGCGTAGGCTGATAGTGTCCGGTTGAAATGTTTGCAAGGTTCGGAGTTTGAAGGTGCGAATTCTGAAGCACGAGGTTCGGGTTTAATGCACAGCGCTGCGGAAAGCATTGAAGCAGCAAATAATTTAGAACCGGAGGCGACATAGCGATAGCGAGTTTCTGGTTTATTCAGCGAAAGATTTTTTAGTGAAACAGTTTTCGTATACCCAAAGAAACTCAACCAAAGTCCAGAGGATTTAATGATGAAACGTTTGGCTTTTTCTACAGCGCTTTCGGTCGGCGCCACTGTATTGTCCACCGCGGCATCCTGTTTATTAGCCCCCGCCGCTCAAGCTTCGGGGTGGATCATGGTTGATCCGATTGGTGGAGTTCCAGTAGCGCCGACTTCGGTAGTTGTGCCCCCGACAACGCCGATTGTCCGCCCTGGGCACTCGCCGCGACCGACAACGATGACTTTGCAGGGCCATGTCAGCATCGGGCTGCACTTGCAATCGGAGAACGTGAAAGTTGAGATCAAAGATCAAGTCGCCAAGACATATATAACGCAGACGTTCTCTAACGACAGCGATCGTAATCTCGCCGGAACATACTTATTTCCGTTACCAGATGACACCACATTCAGTTCTTTCTCTTTGCACATTGATGGCAAGCCCGTGGAAGGAAAAATTCTCGAAGCCAGTGCCGCGCGTCAAGAGTATGAACAGATCGTCCGTCGCATGGTTGACCCGGGCTTGCTCGAGTACGCGGATTATAAAACCGTTCGCGCACGCATTTTTCCGATTCCAGCGCACGGTACAAAGAAAGTTGAATTGGAATATACACAGTTATTGAAAGCTGAAAACGGTTTGATGAAGTATCGGTTTCCACTGAAATCGAAAGTTGATGACACGCCAGCCGAAGAGATCAAGGTTGACGTAAAAATCGCAAGCACACAAGGGTTGAGAACAATCTGGTCGCCCACGCATGTAATTTCCGCGAATCGACCAGATAACAGCAATGCCAAAGTTGGCATGATTGAAAAAAATACTTTGCCTGACAAAGATTTTCTACTCTATTACAGTGTTTCAAACAGCGAACTAGCTGCAAACTTGATCACGCACAAAGCTGAAGGTGAGGATGGCTATTTCCTTATGACTTTGTCGCCTCCGTTTCAATCAAAAGCTGTGATTGGAAAAGATGTTGTTCTCGTCGCTGACACTTCCGGTTCTATGCAAGGCGCGAAGATGGAAGAGAACAAACGTGCACTTAAATATGTAGTCAACGCTCTGCATCCATCCGATCGTTTCGGACTGGTGGAATTCAATACTGATGCTGAGACTTTCAAAAACAATCTTGTCCCGGCGACTGCTGAGAATAAGAAGGCGGCTTGCGAATTTATCGATGAGTTGAGTGCCCGAGGCGGTACCAATATTGGCGACGCAATCTCGATTGGTAAGACATTACTTGCCGGGGAAGCTACTCGGCCTGCGTACATGATCTTCATGACTGATGGTGAACCGACTGTCGGCGAGCGTGAAACCGATAAGTTGATCGCATTGGCGAATTCGAAACGAGATATTCGCGTTTTTGACTTTGGCGTTGGTTATGACGTCAACACACGCTTGTTGAACAAACTTGCCGAAGCACATCATGGCACCGCACAGTTTGTAGAGCCTGATGAGAACTTAGAAACGGCGCTTGCTTCGTTCTATGAAAAAATCAAAAGTCCTGTTTTGAGTGATGTGAAATTGACTTATACCGGAATGGACGTGAAGAACATTTATCCTCGTGATGTCAAAGACATTTTTGCCGGTACGCAGGTTCTATTGCTCGGGCGCTACAAAAAGGGTGGTAATGCCACTATCGCCTTGACTGGAAAAGTGAACGGCTCTGATAAGTCATTTTCGTTTCCACTAAATTTTGCTACCTCACAAGCGGGTAATTCGCATTTGATTAAACTTTGGGCGATGCGCCGAATTGGCTATCTGACTGAAGTTGCTCATGGAAATGGCGAGAACAAAGAAGTTATCGATGAGATTATTGCCTTATCGAAACAACACGGAATTATCTCGCAATACACCTCGTACCTCGTGACAGACCCAAGTGAAAACGGTCGTCTCGCTAATGCTACACCACCTATGGGCAGACCGATGCCGATGGTCGCACGTCGCCGAACTGAGCTTCCGGTTCGCGGAACAATAGCATCGCGTGGATTCAATGCGAGCGGTGGTTTCGCCGGTGGTGCCAGATTGGGAAGCTTGAGACCGCAAGCTGGAGCATCTTCAATGTCCAGTGGTGGTTTCGACAGCGCCGATTCCTCCGTTCTTCCGTCTGCCAGTTGGAGCAAATCCTTGAGCGACAAGAAGGGGGATGCCTTCTACGCTGAGCCTCGGCAAATGCAAATTTTCGATGCACGCTCGATTATGCGCGAGATGAAAGCCGAGGGTGAAACCGGCAAGAAAGCCGTTGCCTCCGCGAAAGAAGCTAGCAAGCTCAAGGCTTCCAATGTTCTCATCGCCAGCAAAGATCAGCCGCGATCCGGAATCACCCAGACGATCGCCGATAAAACGTTCGTTCTAAATGGCATGACCTGGATCGATAGCAGCTATATCGAACGTAGCTCACCGAAACCTAAGACAATCGAATTTGGTTCGCAAGCTTATTTTGACCTGTTGAAAGCTGAACCAGGTATTTCGAAATTCCTTTCAGTAGGCAAACAAGTAATTGTGAGCTATAAGGGTAATGTCTATAAGATCGTCCAGTCCCGTCAAGTAACGGGCTAGGATGTGGCCGGAGGCGGAACTCAAGTCCGAAGTCAGATAAGGAAGTTCGATCCAGAAACTGCATTCCTCCGTGCCACTGTTGAGAGCACCGTCCGCACCGCGGATGGTGCTCTCTCCCTTAAACAATTTGTTTCTATCTTGCCTTGAAAGTGATTGTAGAAATTTCTTCGTCGGTTTGTACTTTATATGTCATGTGCAACTTATTGGCAATTTTTTCTAGAAGAGGTTGATCAAAGTCTTGTGTGATGATCAGGGTCTGCAAGCCGTTTATCTTCAACTGAGACAGAGCTGTTGCCGAGAGTGTATTTTTAGTCAGTATGAGTGTCTTTATCTTCGAGCCGTTTAGCGCACTCAAGCATGAATCGTCGAGTGGATTTTCTTGATCTGAATTGGAAAAGCTCAGGGTGTCTGCATGAATAGGACCGAGGGCTTTTATCAACTTCGGGTTTAACGCGCATTTTTCGATAATCAGATATTGCAGTGGGTAGAGATGCGAAATGCCCTCACAGACACTGACGTCTAATTTACTTCCCTCGAGATTTAACGATTTCAACGAGTGAATCTTTTTGAGTCGTTTAATCGCATCACCGCTGAGGTCCTTGATTCGATTAAGATATAGTTCCTGAAGTGTGGTTGACTTCGATATGTATTTGAACATTTCTGCCGTTATAGTACCCCCTCTGATTGTGAGCTGCTTTAGCGCTGGTAGATTGCCTGCTCTTTTCATATCGTCATCTGTTGGAAGGGGAATTTCCAGTTTTGTTCCGTCCCTGGACTGCGCATATTTATGCGCTTCATAATCATGATCACTGATTCCTCCAAGCGATCCAAACGGTTCATACTTTGGGAGAACCTTGCTGTTTTTTGAGTCTGTCTCCTCCGCAAGCTTGCTGAAAATCGCGCTTCCCAAAAATATCAGAAAAACCGAAGCAATTCCTACTGCTGAAAAAAGGAAGATTCGGTCGGACCATTTGTGTGCTGTATTACCGCTTTTCTCTGGTTCTCGTGTATTTTCGAGAAATGGTTTCATGTGATTATCTAATTCAGCATCGAACGCGCGTGCACCGCTGGTGATATCAACCTTTAGATCGGCAATCGATTGATATCTATCATTTTTGTCTTTTTGCAGACACCGCAATATGGCTGTTTCCAGCCATTCCGGAATTGCTTGTTTGGCTACTAGTGATGGCTGTTTCGGTTGGGAATTGATATGCATGTGCATTGTTTCAAGTGCGCTGCTACCTCTAAAAGGAGGCTTACCAGTCAAGCTTTCGTACATGACACAACCTAACGAGTAAATGTCTGATCGCGCGTCAAGTCCTTCAAATCGGCTCTGTTCAGGTGACATATACAATGGGCTGCCAACCAGCATTCCGGTGGTCGTAAGCTTTTGAGCAGGCTCTAACATTTTTGCTATTCCAAAGTCGACAAGTGCAACATGAGGAGTGGCTGAGTCAAGTTGGCAGACCATTATGTTTGAAGGTTTTAAATCGCGGTGCAAAACGTTTCTGCTATGGGCATGCTCCAGGGCATCCAGGATTGGAGGCAGTATCTTTAGAAAGCTAGGTATGTCCAACGATTGCCGTTCTTTTAAGATTTCTGAGAGATCGATGCCATCCAAAAAGTCCATCACCATATATGGTGTGCCGTCGTCAGTTATTCCAAAATCGTTTATCGATACGATGTTTGAGTGCTTAAGTGCCGCCGTTGTTTTTGCTTCAGCCTGCAGTCGCAGCACCGCTTGTTCATTAATCTGATTCGGAATTATTTTCAGAACAATTGTTTTGTCTAACAACCTATCGTGAGCTTTATAGACCGCGCCCATGCCGCCCTCGCCTAATTTCGTGAGCGACCCATACCGGCCTGCAAAATGGTCCGATTTCTCAAAATCTGAGGATGCGTTCAACTATTTAACTTCCACGCTTACCTGCTTGGTCTATTTTTCTTCGCGCCCAACAGCTTTTACTAATTCGCTTATTGTCAGATGACATTAAAGGGTATCGCCAGGAACCTTACGATATCTGATTATTCCCTGTCGTTCACCTTCCCGTTCAACACGGATTCGAAGCCATGCTATTAAGTGGTCAGGAAGTGAATAATGATTCTAAAGTGTCTCCTACTGCTAATTTTCGGACTTCTAAGTGTTGTTTCCCCGCCAGTTTTTGTGGGCTCAATTACATTGTTTATTGTGTTCTCGACTATCTTCAGTGTTGAAACAGCACTCGAAAAAATTGGTAACAGTTTGGCGAAGCATAGGTTTGCGAAGATGGAGAAACCGCCTTGTAATCTGCTCGTACTTGGAATTCTTTGCTCCGGTTTCCTTGCTCTGACCGGTCTAGCCTGGGGCTTCGAGGCTCAGGTTAGTAATAATATTTTGGAAGTGCTCCGTTCGTGCACAACGATCGCCATGTATTTTTGCTCACTCTTGCTGATGGTCGGAATGATGTACAAGTTCGTCAAGCTGGTAGACTAGTGCCGTTTCTTCGACGCATATATTTGCGGAGGTTGAGTATTTGACGGACAGCATTCCACACGTCGTAATTATTGGCGGTGGTTTTGGCGGGCTCGAGGTCGCTAAAGGTCTGCGTGGGCAGCGCGTTCGGATCACCCTAATTGATCGCACGAATCATCATTTATTTCAGCCATTGTTATACCAGGTCGCCATGGCTGCAGTTTCATCCGTTGAAATTGCTTATCCGATTCGTGCTGTGCTGCGGCAACAAGAGAACGTGACAGTTTTGATGGGTGATGTAACTGGAATCGATTTGACCGAAAAAAACGTGACGCTCGATGATGAGCGGAAGATGAGTTACGACTATCTCGTTATTGCTGCAGGATCTCAAACAAGTTATTTCGGTCATAACGAATGGGAACAACATGCGATTGGTTTGAAAACACTGAGAGATGCTTTTAAAATCAGGCGTCAGGTGCTCCTCTGTTTTGAAGCAGCAGAGAAACTATATCCGGCTAAAGACGTCGAATCATTTTTGACTTTCGTTATCATCGGTGCCGGTCCTACAGGAGTCGAATTGGCTGGCTCGCTAGCGGAACTTTCTCGTCGCGTTTTATCCAATGATTTCAGAAATATCAACTCTTCGTCTGCGAAAATTATCTTGCTGGAAGGTGCTCCGAGAATTTTGCCGACTATGTCGGAACGAGTATCAGAACTAGCTACCGGTGATTTGAAAAAGCTCGGCGTCGAAATTCAGACGAAAACGATGGTTACGGATATCACCAAAGATGGTGTGCATATTGGTGACAAATTTATTCCTGCCGTAACCAAAATGTGGTGTGCCGGCGTTTCACCAAGTCCCCTGGCCAAGACGCTTTGTGATGTAAAGCTTGATAAACCGGGTCGTATTATTGTTGAAAAAGATTTGAGTATTCCAAATCATCCGAAGGTTTTCGCCGTCGGCGATATCGTCACCTTTATGCAAGATGAGAAGCCTCTGCCTGGCGTGGCACCGGTTGCGATACAAATGGGGCAATGCGTGGCTAAATCGATTCGCAATTCATTGCGCGGAGAACGGTCTGAAAGTTTCCACTACATTGACCGAGGAATGCTCGCCACCATCGGCCGATCTGCTGCCGTAGGCAGTTTTGGCAAGCATGCGTTTAACGGGCTTCTTGCATGGCTGGCTTGGGTTTTTATTCACATAGTCAGTCTTGTTGGATTTAGAAATCGAATCGTTGTTATGTTTGACTGGATGTGGTCATACTTTACTTATCAACGTGGCGCGCGACTGATCACGGACCACAGCGTCACTCAAGATGTCGATCTAAAAATCGACGCTTGCGAAGCGCAGAGCAAGCTGAATGCTGAAGGAACGAAGAGCGAGGTTTGATCGATAGCGTTGGCGTGAACCGCTGTTTTGTATTGAGAGTTGAAACTACTAACGACCTGGAAGGAGGCGCTTCCACGTCTGGCAGGCGAACTGCTAGTCGGGCTGTTTCATTTGAGCGTTTACCACTCCGCCGGAGTTTTTCAGCAAGTCTGATAGCGGATTCGGATTGGGAAGCGGTTTGAAGTCAGCGGTAAGCTCTATATCTTGTTCATCTTTGATATCAAAGTCGTTTCTGTGAATAAAGCTGCGAATTGATTTTGGGCTCAACTTGGACGCGTTATAGATGATCTGAAGTTGAGCATGTGCAGGGTGCTCGGCGACGGGGTCGACAACCTTTGCCGGGCGAACGATGTGGGCGCTTCTGACGCCCTCAAGCGCTTGAATCTTCCGCTCCAGATGGAACAGGCACGATACGCATAAAGAACCTTTCAGGCGAGCTGTGAGTACCCTCGACTGCTCCGAACTGGAGGCACCCAAACCAATGGTTTGGTCACGCATTGTGGACGCATTTAAACCCTTTTGCCGTTCTCGGCTTGAACCGCTGGGAGTCTCTGAACCACCCTCGCTGTTCTGTGGGGGCCCAGGACTGGAGTCGCCGCGGCTTCTAGTTTTATCACTTGGACGTTTTCTGGCGATGTCGCTTTTCGCGTGATAATTAGCCCAATCTCCGCCCACCTTAGGTTCCGATATCTCATTTGTATTGTCTGAATCGCCGGTAGTCGTCGCACTCTGGCGCTCTTCCGTTGCCAATCGAGGCGAATTCGTCCGCTTCTCGGAATTCTGGTTGTTTTCGACCGCCAGTGCGCTTCCAGTAAAGCCCAACAAGATCACTAGAAAAACGGCTAGAAGATGTGTCGGCATTAAGGTTTTAACTCGTTCTTTATATAAGTTTGCGTATTCATTGTTGCTCAGAAGACGCCTGTTTGCGTAAGAAATTGACTATAAAATGGATCATTGCATGAATTTATTAAGATCTCACTCGGCGGTCCGTTATATGATGGTCTCTTGTTAAGTCCTGACTACTGGAACCTACTGGAACCTCTTGGGGAACATGCAAACGTTAGCACAGCATCCACCGACATCATTTCTGGATGCGATCGTCACCCCAGCCGAGCTGAAGAAGCTCTCTATAAACGAGCTCCGTTCTCTCGCGCAGGAAATTAGGTCGGAGATAGTTCGAAATCTAAACGTCACAGGTGGACACCTCGCGTCCAACCTCGGCATCGTCGAGATCACACTGGCTCTGCACTTTGTCTTCGATACTCCAAAAGATCAGATTCTTTGGGATGTTGGGCATCAGGCTTACGTTCACAAAATGCTCACCGGCAGACGCGACCGGTTTAACACCCTGCGCCAGTTCAAAGGGCTTTCCGGATTTATAAGTCCTGCTGAAAGCGAACACGATGCTTTTGTCGCCGGTCACAGTTCTACATCTGTATCTCTCGGCGTCGGTATGGCGATTGCTCGCGATCATTTGAAGCAGGATCACAAAGTGATTGCCTTGATCGGCGACGGCGGTTTGACTGGTGGAATGGCGCTTGAGGCGCTTAATCACCTTGGTCACATTCAGCGTGATGTTTTGATTTTGCTCAACGACAATGAAATGTCGATCAGCGAGAATATGGGTGGATTGTCGCAGTACATGAAACGCATCAAGGAAACTTTCTTCTACAAAGATATCAAGCAAAAAATCACGCTGCTAGAAGATCAGCTTGATGGCATGTCTTTGACACCTGATGTTTGGAAACTGATCGAGTCCGTCAAGCATGAAGCGACAGAGCGCATCGATACACCCGGAATCGTTTTCGAAAAACTCGGCGTCAATTATTCCGGACCAATCGACGGTCACGATGTCGGCGCGATTATTGAAGTGTTCAACAAAGTTAAAGATGAAAAAGTGCCATTGATCGCTCATTGCATCACGCAAAAAGGAAAAGGATTCGATCCTGCCGAGCGTGATTCAATCAAGTATCACGGCGTAAAAAAATCATTCAGTTTGGAACCGCGCGTTGAGCCAGCCGCGGAGAAGAAAGCAAAAGCTTCGAAAACTTACTCTGATGTGTTTTCAGAAACACTAATCGAACTCGCATCCGTAGAACCGAATTTGGTGGCAATCACTCCGGCGACTGCTGAAGGCAGTGGTTTAGTCAAATTCGGAAAAGTCTATCCTGACCGTTTCTTCGATGTCGCAATTTGCGAACAGCATGCGGTGACGATGGCCGCTGGAATGGCGAAAGCCGGATTGAAACCGGTGGTATCGATCTACTCGACTTTCTTGCAGCGCGCGATGGATCAAGTTATCCACGATGTCGCAATCATGAATCTTCCGGTACTCTTCGGTATCGACCGTGGTGGCTTAGTAGAGGACGGTGAAACGCACCAGGGTGTGTTCGATATCGCCTATATGCGCAGTATTCCAAACTTCACTGTTCTGGCACCGAAAGATGCAGCTGAACTGCGCAACATGATCTATACCGTGATGACCGACATGCGCGGACCAGTAGCAATCCGTTTTCCTCGAGACGAAGCATTCAACGCTGATGCGATGAAGAGTGGAATCGATGGATTCGAGAAAATCGATTTTTCGAAATGGGAAATTGTTCAAGCCGGAAGTCCAATTAAGGGAACCGATAATAAAGTTGTTCTGCTCGCTTTTGGCTCAATGGTTAAAACGGCTATTGATGCTTCTGCGCTGCTTAAACAACATGATCTGGATGTCACCATCGTCAACGCTCGTTCTGTTAAACCACTGGACGTCGCGATGCTGAATGAGCTGTTCCAAAACGCTGGCAACAAGCTGATTACGCTTGAAGAAGGTTGCTTGTCGGGTGGTTTCGGCGCCGCCGTATTAGAGTTCCGCGCTCAGATGCGCATGAATAATCCTGGGTTGAAACTTGCTGAAGTTGCGCCTCTCGGCGTACCAGACAATTTCATCGAGCATGGTAACAGAAACATTCTTCTCGATGAAGTTGGTTTGAGCCACACCAAGATCGCTGAATTCGTTCAAAAATACGTACAGGCTTAAGCTGCGTCCTCGTCGTCAGTATGCCACGAGTGAATCAGCTTCAAGAAATGCGGCTTGTTCTGAAGGCAACATATTTTCGGTTTCATGTTCGTTCATGAGAAACGCGCAGGTTGAGTTGATCACTCGTGATTGATTCTCTTGTTTGTGAATGACTGCGCTATGCAGCACGCCCTGCCAATCTTCGGGGCGGCACTGATCTTATTGCAGCAATTGTTGACGAACAAAATTTGGTATTTCGATGGTTCAAAGTCGAGCAATTCGGTTACGTATGATGCTGATTCAGAGTACTCACAGGACGCACTGTGTAGGTTTAAAAACCATGCATAAAAGAAGGGGTGCCGGTTAAGGCACCCCTTCGAGTTACTTGTGAGCAGTTCGATTATTTCCAGTTCAAAGCAACTGTTCTTGGTTTGGTGTGGAATTCGAACGGTGTTTGACCACCGACCATCATCACTACTGCAGATGTTTTCAGAACGCGGTCAGCAACTTTCTTAGCTGCGACGTGTTTTGAACCCATGATTGCTTTCAGTGGTTTCACAACGGTGACTGCTGATGGGATTGAGAATTCAGTGACGAATGCTCTCTTTCCACCGGTGAGTTCGTGGCGATTTACTGAGCGGTGCATGATTGATTCGATTGGGTTGACTTCGGCGAATGAATTCGCTTTGCCGCTGGTGACAACGAGGTGGCGTCCTGGTGAGAGGGCCATATCGCGTCCACCGGCTGTGACAACAACGCTCGATTTGTGGTGATCGTTGATGTCGTATACGGAGAGTTGGTTGCTATCTACGTTGACGAATGCAACGGAGTTAGCTGCCAGTTTCACCGAGCCTTTTGGCGTAACGATGGTCATTGCTTTCGATGGAACGAACAGAGCGCTGCCGTTTTCGAGAGTGACTGTGTCGCTGTGCTTCATGGTTGCGATTCCGTTGCCGGCGCCGTTGGCACCGGTTGTGAAGCCGAATTCCATGTCGCTGCAGACGTTACCATCAACAACTTGTCCGACTGGAGCGTAGCCAGTGATGACCGAGTCATCTTCTTGCTGAGCGAGACCAGTGAGGTTGGTGTTAGCGGTTGCGAGATTGGACAAGGTGTTGTCGATCGTGTTGTTCAAGTTGAGCGACTGAGCACCGGTCAATGTTGCGACCGTGTTGATAGGAGCGAGGATGCTTGAGGCGCCTGCCACTGCTGGTGATGTCACTGCGTTGGTTTCTGCTTTAGGAGCATTACCATCGAAGATGAAGGTACGGGTTCCAGCGGCGACCGGTGGGTCAGCGGTGATTACCACTCCGCCACCAAGCACGAGTCCGTTTCTGGTTGAACCATTGATCAGGACATCAGCACCGAGAGCGGTGAGGGTGTTGGTCGGCGCGAGAGCCTGGAAGCGTCTCGAACCTCTGCCTCTACCGGTGAGAACTACGCCACCAGTATTGATGACTGTGAGGTTTCTGCCTCTGAGTCCTCTGGTTCTGGTCGGTGCAGCACCTTGAAGGATGGTTACGTCGCCTTCGTCCAGTGTCTTAGCGTCGGTGATGATCGAAGCGTTAGCACCGATATTGAGGACGCCGGTTCCACTGACTTGTTGGATGAGGATCGAATCATCTCCCAAGATGTCGACATCAGCAGCAATCGTGAGGTTACCGTTGTCGGTGACGATTTGCATCACACCATCAGCAGTACCGACGTTCGCGTTCAGTGTCAAACCGTCATCAGCGAGGAGGAACAAGCCTGTTGCTGCTTGGACTGTGTTTGCAGCTGAGACAGTCAACGTTCCGAGTGAATCAATCCTTGCAATTCCACCGGCAGAGATAATACCCGCGACGACAGTGTTGCCATCGTTGGTGATATCGAGGCTACCGGTCAAGGTCACGGCGTTGATTCCGAGGTTGCCAGTGTTATTGAGCGTGATGTTGCCACCGCTGCTAGCTAGCAGGTTGGTGATTGTGGTCACTAGGTCCGCATTCGCTACGTTCAGCGCGAGGCTGTTTGCAGCGAGCGTTCCAGTGGACTGAATTACATCATCGGCACCCAGAGTGACGACGCCGGTACCGACAGCGATGGCGCCAGCGATGTCGATGTCACCAGTGGTGGTGAGTGAGAAATCGAGGTCCGTTCCGGTAACGTCTGAAACAATTACGTTGTTGGTCTCGGTGAACGTGATGCTTCCGCCAGCGGCCGCGGTTCCATCGACTTCGATAGTGTTGACAGTACCGGTAGTCGAAGAGTTACCAGCTCCGATGAAGAAGTTTAGTTGATCGGCAGTTATAGCACCAGTTGAGATGGTGTTCGCAGCTCCGAGAGCACCGGAGAGGATGACATCACCCGTACCAGCGTTGATTATGCCAGTTGAGATGTTGCCAGCCGTGATGGCTCCTGGAACGAATGCACCAGCTCCACCCTGGACACCGTTGGTGAAGGTGATCACTCCGGATGGAGTGACGGCGCCTACGCCGATGGCAACCAATCCGCCTGAGCCAGTCGTAGCAGTGGCGGAGATTGCGCCGGTAGTCACTCCGCCTGAACCATCGATCTCGATGGTGCCGCCGTTGCCGTCACCATTCGCTGTGATGTCTCCCACGACGATGGTCCCGGCGTTAGTTGTACCGCCTTGAGCGATCAGAGTGACATCACCAGCGAAGCCACCAGCGAAGGTGCTGCTTGTCGTGATGTTGACACCGGTCATGTCGATGTTACCGCCGCCAGCACTGAGTCCGGTGATGGTCACCGTGTTAGGCGTTTGAATTTGTCCAGGAGGTGTGCCCGTGCTGTCGAAACCGGCAAGAACAGTCAGGTCACCACCGTTACCAGTGTTCGAAGACAGGTCGATCGTTGAACCAGTCATCGTCACGTTACCGGAAGCGATGATTGCCAGGCTCTGACCTTGGAAGGTCAGGTTGCTTCCGAGGGTCACATCACCGGCGTTGTTGACGATGGTGTTACCTTGAACGATGAAGATGTTCGCCCAGTTGGTCAATTGAGTGTTGGGGTCGCCTACGATCAAAGCGGCTGTCACGGTCACGTCATTGGCGGTATCGCCGTTGAGGATGCCGGTGAGAGTTACGCTGTTGGAGCCGTTGTTGTTGGCGAGTGTAACGGCGAGATCGCCACCATTGAAGTTGGTCGTTCCCGTTTCGAGGAAATTGCCGTCAGTCGCAGTCAGAGTGACCCCAGCGCCACCAATCGTAGTTGTGAAGCCACCACCTGCGCCCGATAGCGTCAGTCCACTGCCGGCTAAGCTTTGAACTTGCGCACTGTCGAAGTCTAGAGTGAAGTTACCGTTGAACGAGAGGGTGTTAGTTGTAATATTCAACTCACCAGTGCCATCGATATTGCCTTCGATATCGGTGATCGCAGCAGCATCGGTCGTAGAGACGGTGTAGTCTCCGTTGCCGGTGCTGGCTTGCAGGTTCAACGTGCCAGTTCCTTGGTAGGAGACTTCGACGTCGCCGCCAGTTGCTTGAGCTGTCAGTGAAGTGCTACCACCAGCTGTGCCGTCGACTGTGAGCTCGATGCCACCAGTGCCGGAGAGTAAGCTGAGTGATGGTCCTGACAGAACTCCTGTTCCACTGATGGAGCCGGTGCCGCCCGACGTATCGAGGTTTGCTGATACGGTCGCATCGACGAGATTATCGATCGAGATGCCGCCGGCGTTGGTGATGCCGAGAGTTCCGACAGTGAAGTCACTGGTCGTTGAGACGACTCCATCCGTAACTTGGCTGCCGTTGACTTGCAAGCTCGTCAGGTTGGCGGTTTGGGTTCCGAGGGCGAGACCGTCGTCTTCATTGACTACGATTCCACCGGTCGCCAATCCATTAGTTGTGCTCAGACTGTTGACGTTTGTGTTAACAGAAGCGGAGGTATCAACATCGAGATCCAACGAGTCAGCTGTAATTTTCTCAGTTGTAGCAGTGAAGACGTTGTTGGCTTGCAAGCCGACTGATCCTGCACCTGCATTGATGTCACCGATGAGTGTGATGTCGTTGAGAGCATTAATCTGTACAGTGAGGTCCGTACCGCCGTCAATTTGGTCCACATTGATTGAGCCGCCTTCAGCAACAGTAAGACTTCCGCCACCGGTACCGAACGTCGCATCCGCTTGAACTTCATTCACGTTGGTGCTGGCGACAACAGTACCGTCGCCCATGTTGATTTCAAGGTTGTCGGCTGTGATGACGCCACCACCGATCGAGTTGGCTGCTGTGAACGCGCCGTTGAGGGCGACGTCGCCTGTGCCAGCCAGGAGAGCTCCGTACAAGAGGTCGCCGGCTGTGAGGGCTTGTGGGGCGAAACCGCCACCACTGAGAGCTCCATCGGTGTACACCGGCGCTCCCACGATACTGACTGAGCCGACACCGAGAATGATATCGCCACCACCCAGTGGGCTCGCAGTGGTGATACTGCCGACCGTGACGCCGGCTGTCCCGGCGACTATGACGTCACCACCGGCTCCGTTTGTGGATTGAGCTGTGATGTCGCCGACTGTGACGAAGCCAGTACCAGCAGTCGTTCCGCCATTCGCGATGATCAACACATCGCCAGCATCGTCAGGAGTAGGAGCTGTCGAGCTGGTGTTGATGTTTACACCGTTGAGGTTGACGCTACCACCACCAGCATTTTTGCCGGTGATAGCGACAGGTCCTGTTGCGGTCTCTTGTCCTACCGTTACAGGTGTGTTATCGAAACCGGCGAGGATGGTTAAGTTGCCAGCTTTCCCGGTTGCGGAACCCAAATTGATGCTGGTTGCACCTGAAGTTGTGACGTTGCCTGAGGCGATGAGAGCCAGGTCTTGACCGGTGAAGGTCACGTTGGATGCCAGGTCGACGTCGCCATTGCTGTTATGGATGGTGTTACCGAGGATGAACACATTCGCGAAGTTCGTGATCTGTGTTGCTGGGTTACCCGAGATCACCGCAGCCCTGATAGTCGCGTTGTTTAGCGTGTCACCGTTGAGTTGACCGGTCACAGGAGTCAGGATCAGTGAATTTGTTCCGTCGTTGTTGGCTAGAGTTACGAACAGGTCGCCGCCGTTGTAGTTGGTTCTGTTGATGACTGTGAGGTCTCCATCGGTTGCCGTCAGGGATACTCCAGCGCCACCATCGGTGGTTGTGAACGATCCGCCGATTCCAACACCGCCGCCATCGATGGTCAGACCATCACCGGCTAGGCTTTGAACTGCTGCAGAGTCGAAGTCGAGTGTGAAAGCACCAGTGAAGTTCAGTCTGTTAGCCGTGACGTCGAGGTCGCCGGTACCAGTAATGTCACCGTTGATGGCGACGATTGCGGCAGAGTCGACGGTGGTGACTGTGAAGTCATCGCTGCCGGCGCTCGCGGAGAGACCTAGTGTGCCACCGCCGAGGTAGTTGAGCGAGACATCTCCACCGCCGGTTGCTTGCGCGAGTACTGAGGTGTTACCACCGCCAGGACCGTCAACGGTAGCGGTGATGTCGCCTGTGTCAGTAGTCAGCGAGATCGATGGTGCGATTACAGAGCCGATGCCACCAATTCCACCGCCATCAGCGACAAACAGAGAAACCTGAGTGGTTCCTTCAACTTCGTGGTTGACGAAAATGTTGCCGCCGATCTCGTTGTTGAGATTGAGGTTGGCTACTTTGAAGTCAGTCGTGGTGAAGATATCTCCGGCAGAGACTTGACTTGCACTGACGGTCAAGTCGCTGACCGACTGAGTACCGAGGTTGATGCCAGTGTCTTCATTGACAGTCAGGCTACCGATTCCGACTGTCGTCGTGATCGAATCGACATTCGTATATACGGTGCCGTTGTTGTTCACGGTGACCGTCAGATCGTTTGCGTTGATTTTTGAGCCAACGGCTGAAGTGATGTCATCTGCGACGAGTACCACGTCACCGGTAGTCGAGACTACTGCGGCTGCCTGAAGGTCCAGAGTGTTGCCGGCCGACAGAATTACGTCTGCAGCGCTCACAGCTTGTCTGACCAGCAGGTCTCCGCCAGCGACGAATGAGAATGTACCGCCGACGATTGAACCTGCTCCAGCGTCGATTGCTGAGTCGTTAGCGTCAAAGATGAATGCGTCACCGAGAGCCGCTACTTGAACACCTTCTCCAACTCCGATGCCTGCATCGAGCCGGAATGGGTTTAGCACGTCTGTACCGATACTTCCGGATGCTTCGAGTCTGGCGGTATTCGCTTGAACAACAGTGGCACCACTAGTGGTGATGCTGCCATTCGCTGCAAGGACTTCCAGAACGCCAGTGACTTGAGAGTTAGCACCGGCGAAATTCACGCTGTCGGCTCCACTGATATAGGCGTTGCCTACTGTAGGTGAAGGGACTCCTAGAGCTTGAACTCGGAGGTTGTCGAAGTCTGTGTTCAGGAAGTTTACGGCTTGTCCGATACTTCCGTTGTTGCTGCGAAGGTCACCCGTGACACCAGCGATAGTGGCGCCCGCTGCGGTGGTGATGTTGACGTCTGTGAGGACAGTAAATGTTCCGCCGCTGACGCTGCTGCCGGTGAAGTTGATGCTGCCATCGCGTCCGCCGCCAACTGGTTCAACCAGAGTGATGTTGCCGACCGAGTTGGCCGTCACGTCCACAAAGTTGATTCCAGTCGGGTTGCTGTTGAGGATGTTGATGGAGCCGCCCGTAGCATTGTTGGTGAGATTGATTTGTTGAGCAACCAAACCGCCAGTGACGTCATCATCAGAGATATCTACAGCTTGCGAGCCGATTTGTGTGAGCGAGAGGATTCCTCCGCCGACTTTGTTGGCATTTACGTTGCCAGCGAGGTCGAAATCGCCACCGTTATCGCTGTTCGATTGAAGGGCGATGTCGCGTCCGAGGAAGTTGGCACCAGCGACGGAGGCTACGTTTTTAGCAGATATCAGAATTCCACCGGTGTAGGCTGCGCTGCCTTGACCAGCGGTGATATCAGCGTTAGCGCTGTTGGCGTTATAGTCGCCAGCTGCGAGGATCGACACGCTACCGTCAGATGTCACCGTGTTACCAGCGATGATCGCTGCGTTCTGAGTGAAACCACCGGTTCCGGATTGAACGCCAGTTCCGATGATTACGCTCTTCTGAGCGTCGACTGTGTCGCCAGCTCCGTTGCCTTGGGTGTAACTATCGCCAACGCCGATGAAGATGTTGCCACCTGTTGTGCGGATGAAACCTTGGGAGCTGAAGTCCGCACCACCAGGAGCTGAAGCGTTGTC